>PBFR01000020.1 GCA_002718735.1 Halobacteriovoraceae bacterium
TAACTCTTTTTATGGAGCTGCTCACAGGACTTGAACCTGCGACCGTCGGTTTACAAAACCGATGCTCTACCAACTGAGCTAGAGCAGCCAAAACATCCCTTAAGATGAGCTTATGTTTATAATCGGGAATACAAGCAAAATCAAGTGTTTTTTATTAAATGCCGAAACATTTTTCCATTGAGATAGCCGCTGCAACTGAAACGTTAAGTGACTTTATGCTTCCTTGAGATTGAATTGACAATTTTTCATCAAGAACTCTCATTACCGCATTGGAAATACCTGTCTCTTCCTTACCAAGAACCAGTGCCAAATTCTTATTACTTGGTATGGCCCCTAAGTCCAAAGATTCTTCTGCGTGTTCCGACAGACCAATTACATGGGTGTTGAGTTCTTTTAACTTGGTAAGGGTTTTAGAAAGATTTCCCACCATTACCAGTTTTAGATATTCATGAGCACCAGAAGCGATTCTAAAATACGTCGGAGTAGTACCAAACGACTTCTTACCAGGTAGGATCACCACATCAATTCCATAAAATGAAGCCGTTCGTAGAATTGCTGCACCATTATGAACATCAGTTATTTGGTCCAGGCATAGAATCTTTAAATTGCCTTTTTTTGCCAAATCATACAATTCCCTAACCTCATATTCTGGAAGTGATTCAGCACAAAGTAGAGCACCAGACGGGACTCTTTGATACTCAAGGCCCTTGTTTTGAAAAAGCTTTTTAGCCTCCTCTTGGAGCTTGTGAGTAGACACAAGTTCGAAATCGACCTTTCGTAGGTCAAACCTTTTTCTAAGCTCTTCCTTTCCATCCTCTGTCAAAAGAAGTCTAATCACTTGCCTTGAGGGATTTTTTAAGGCTGCACAAATACTGTGTAGCCCGATAATCAAATCGAAATTACTCATTTTAAGCTCATTAAAGAATCTAACAGGGCTGTCACTTTACCTACAAGACCCTCTTTCTTAACATTAAATGTTTCGCCAGTAGCACGAACTTTCACTTCCAACTCTCCAGAAGAAGAATAATCTCTCTCACCTAGAACGACTCTCACAGGAAGTCCTAGCAAGTCAGCATCTTTAAACATAGGACCAGGTCCAAAGCCTCTGTCATCGTAAAGAACTTCAATATTTTTAGAAGTCATTTCTCCATAGATTTCGTCGGCCAACTTTTTAGTAGTATCCTTTTTGCCAATAACTGCAAAATAAACACTATAAGGGGCTATTGATGCTGGCCATATAATGCCATTTTCATCATGGCTTTGCTCAATTGCCGCGGCCATAGTTCTTGTTACACCAATCCCATAACAGCCCATCAAAGGAGACTCTTTCTTTCCACTTTGGGTTAGAACCGATGCTTTCATTGATTTGGTATATTTATCGCCTAGTTGGAATATATGACCAACTTCAATTCCCTTCTTAAACTCAATTAATTGATCTGAATTTGGAGCATAATCTCCGGCCTTCGCCATTCTTAAATCAGCTCTTTTAAACGTCTCAACATCTCTTGAAGGAGTGAAGCCCTTTATGTGATAGTTTTCCTTATTTGCACCTGCAACATAACCACAATCCGGATCAATAGTTTTGTCAAAAATAAAGCTTATTTTCTCTGTGATCCCGTATGGACTCATGTAGCCTTTTATAAGTCCCAACGACTTCATTTCATAGACGCTCAGTGCTTGTACGGCATCTGCTTTAAGAAAGTTTTTAAGCTTTAATTCATTGAGAGAATCATCGCCTAAAAGTAAAAGCATATAGTTTGCCGACTTCTCACCATAACTAGCTTTATACATCAAAGCTTTGATGGTTTGTGTAATTGGTATATCAAGTAGCTTAGCGACGGCCTCGCAAGTTTGAGTGTCTTCGGTCAAAACTTCCTCAACCTCACTTGATGGGCTGAATTTTAAATTTTGTCTATCAGTTGAAGCTTTTTCCAAGTTTGCCGCATAGCCTGCACCCTTGGCCTGCACCACAGTATCTTCTCCAGAGTCTGCTATGACTTGAAACTCATGAGTCTGTGCATCACCAGACGCCATTGATCCAGGGTCTGCCTCCACTATTATGTGCTCAAGTCCCATCCTGTTTAAAATGTTCGAATATGCCTTGTAATATAGCTGATACTGCTCATCAAGACACTTTTTATCCATACTAAAGGTATAGGCGTCCTTCATAATGAACTCCTTACCTCTCATCAGGCCAAATCTTGGTCTGATTTCGTCTCTAAATTTTGTTTTAATCTGGTAAAGACTTACTGGTAGTTGCTTGTAGGAAGTTATCGCTTTTCTAAAAATATCAGTTATAGATTCCTCATTCGTTGGACTTAGGCAGAAGTCATTCTCTTTTCTATCCTTAACTCGAAGCATTTCAGGGCCCATACTATCCCAACGTCCAGATTCTTTCCAAAGCTGAGCAGGAGTTACAAAGGACATCTCAAGCTCTTGGGCTCCAATAGCGTCCAACTCCTCCCGAATTATGTTCTCAATTTTTTTAATTGTTCTCTGGGCCATAGGTAAGTAGCTATAAATCCCAGAGCCAGTCTTGTGAATAAAGCCCGCTCTAACTAACAGTTTATGAGAAATAACCTCAGCATCGCTTGGTGCCTCTTTATAAGTTTGCCAAAAAGCTTTGGACAACTTCATTATCTACCTACCTTATAATACTAATGGCGTTATAATCTTTTTTCTCAACAAAAACTTCGAGAATACATTTCTTAGCCATGTCTAATCCGACACTAACTATTTCACCAGAGGGCTGATCAACTTCTACAATGGCCATCTCCGAAGCAAAGTTTCCATTCTTACAATTTAAAACCTTAAACTCAGCCAGGAAGACATTAATCATCGAAAGGGGACGAAAGTCCAAAAGCTTTAGCTCTTCATTCGCATTGATTTTTTGAGTCTTTCCATTTAGTGACAGTTCAATATTTCTATCAATTTTGTAGGTTCTACTTTCAACAAGGTCAGCCCATTTAAGGTTTTGACCGTATGAGGAGGCAGCGGTTAAAAAAACCAATAACGCAACGTGAAACATAACTCTCCTTATGAATAAGCTTCACTATTACATTATTTCGTTTTATTTGAAAAGCATTAGCCTAATTGGTTACAGATATCATTTGAGGCAACATGTGGGCTTCTCTAGCCTCTTGACTCAATGAGCTGGCAGAAACCACCTCATAACATGAAGGAGTATCTAAGATTTTTCGGCACAATTGGTTGTGAAGGTAATGACCTGACTTGTAAGTAGTGATCTTGCCGGCAACCTCGTAACCTAGAAGGCTTATATCTCCAATGGTATCAAGGATTTTGTGTCTTACGAATTCGTCCGCAAACCTCAAGCCCTCAGGGTTAACCACTTTGAAATCATCCAATACGATAGCATTATCAAGGGATCCACCCTTAACAAGGCCTTTTCTTTTGAGGTGATCTACATCTTTAAGCATTCCAAAGGTTCTCGCCCTACTAATTTCATTAATAAAGTTTTCACAGCTAAATTCGAAAACCTGCTTCTGTGCCTTAATAATAGGATGGGCAAAAACAATGGTAGAATCGATTATGAGATTATTTGCTGGCTCAATCTCGGCCCATGTACCGTTTGCCTCAACACGAACTTTATCCACCAAGACCATAAACTGTTTCGACTTATTAAGGTTTTGAACACCAGTCTCTTTTAGGATAAAAACAAAAGATGCACTTGAGCCATCCATAATTGGAATCTCCGGCCCATCAATTTCACAATATACGTTATTTATCCCAAGACCATAGAGTGCGGAAAGAAGGTGCTCTACAGTGTGAACACAGTCCTCACCTTCGCCCAAGGTCGTGTTATTTTCTGTTGCTCCTACAGTTCTCGCATCCGCACGCATTTTCTTTGAGTTCTTTAAATCCGTTCGCTTGAATACAATTCCTGTATCTGCATCTGCAGGAAATAATTTTAGTGTAACCTTCTTGCCAGAGTGTAATCCTATTCCAGTTACTTGTACTTTTTTGGCAAGGGTTCTTTGGTATATCATTTTAAAAGCTTCCTTTTTATAGCTACTTAATCCACTAAACTTTATTCGTTGTTTCGCATCACGTTCATTAAGTATAAGTCAAATATTCAAAAATACACGTCAGAAAATTTTTTCTATGTATTTTCGAGGTGTTACCCAAGAAGTGAACAAATGTTCAAAATTCGTGTAGAAACATTCACCTACTCAAATAATAGGCACTAGGTTTCAAGTAACTGATTTCTAAAGTTTTATTAAGGATTTACCAGTAGAAGTAAAAATTCTCAAGGCTAAAACATCGAACTGGACTATTTTATATGGTTAATGGCCTTTTCGGACAAAGCTCTACCTCTTGGTGTCCGAAGCAGAAGGCCCTCCTTCAGAAGGTAAGGCTCATAGACCTCTTCAACTGTTTGCTTATCTTCGCCAAGTGTTGCACAGAGAGCATCAATTCCCACGGGACCATTTTGGTAATAATCTCGAATTACGTTGAGAATCTTACGGTCCATCGAGTCCAGCCCAAGGTCATCAATATCAAGAAGTCTTAGTGCCTGCTCAACATCATTTACACCCACTTTTTCGTGATTTTGCACCAATGCGAAGTCTCTCACTCTTCTCAATATTCTATTTGCGATTCTAGGAGTGCCACGGCTTCTCTTTGCGATTTCAGCCTTTGCCTCACTTTCTAAATTCAGTGACATCTTCTTGGCATTATTAGAAATTATCACAGCAAGCTCTTCTACATCATAGTAGTCAAAGTGCAGGTGTGCCATGAAACGATCTCTCAAAGGATTTGATAAAAGTCCACTTCTAGTTGTTGCTCCAACAAGTGTGAATGGGACTAAATCAATTTGCATTGTTCTGGCAGATGCTCCTTGCCCAATTAAAATATCCAACCGGTAATCTTCCATTGCGGAGTAAAGAATCTCCTCAACACTTATATGCATTCTATGGATTTCATCTATAAATAAGACATCCCTAGGAGCAAGATTAGTAAGTACAGCAGCAAGGTCACCTTTTTTCTCTATGGCCGGACCAGATATAACATGAAGCTCACTTCCAATATTTTTTGCAATTAACATTGCCAATGATGTTTTCCCAAGGCCTGGAGGTCCAGACAACAAGGCGTGATCCATGGCAGCCTTTCTCTTAACTGAAGATTTAACCATTAGCTCGACATTCTCAACAACTCTCTTTTGCCCTACATACTCATTGAAGTTTTGAGGTCTAAGTTTGGTATCGTGCTCAACTTCACTGTTTTTAATTGAATCTGAAAGGAAACGCTCCTCATGCATTCTTATAGCTCCCTAAGAACAAGTTTAATTAGTTCCTCACTTGTCCCGACGTCTTCTGAATAATTTTTGCCAACAATAGGCGCAACAATTTTCTCACTGTAACCTAGGCTTTCCAAAGCTTGGATTGCATCCTTAACAACCTTCTCATCCCCCGAGGCCATTTGGGGCTTTAATCTCTCAGACACAGAAATTTTACCGATATCCAATTTCTGGATCTTGTCTTTGAGACTTAAAATTATCTGCTCTGCCATTTTTTTTCCTATCCCCTGTGCCTGTGTTAGCACTTCTTTTTGCTCGAACACAATTGCCGTCACAAGGTTTGAAATACCAACCTGGGTGACTAGCGGATAAGCTTTTGAAGGCCCAACCTTGTTTACTGACTTTAGTAGCTCAAACATAGCTTTCTCTTCAACCGTTTTGAACCCCCAAAGGCTTTGGTCATTTTCACTAATACTGTGGTGAACAAATACTTTTGTTGTCTCGCCAGGACTGGAAAAATACGCATAATTCACCTCATAGCCAACACCGCTATTGGTGTTTAATATCAATTTTTTCCCATCTGAAAATATAGTAGTTCCTTCTAAATACCCAATCATTCTAACTTCCTATTTTGTGTGCTAATGCCTTTGCAAGTCCCGACGAACCACGTGTGACGGTTTTTTTGTCAACTCTTCTTGAATTTAGGAGGTGGCACATAGCGATGGCCACCGCATCACTTTCGTCATGGGTTTCGTACTCTCTCTTGCCAATGGTCATATCCAGAAACTTTCTCACTCCTTCCTTATCTGCATGCCCATGGCCTGCAGCAATGGATTTTATCGCGTTAGGAGAATACTCAAAGATTCTATTTTTATATTTTTCCACGCAGGCAGAGAGAATAACTCCGCGCGTTTGGGCGAGCTTTATTAGGGCCTGTGGACTTTTAACGTAAATTAACGATTCAAATGCAATTGCATCAGGAGAGAGATTCTCAATTAGGCTCGTCGATGAGCTTTTAATCTCCGTCAATCTATCTAAAAACTTGTCTTTACCGTTAAATCGCAAAACGCCAGAATCTACAACACTTATTCTTTTTCCCTGGCCTTTCAGAAGTGCCCATCCAGTGGTAATGGAGCCCGGGTCAATTCCCAATACAAGCAAATTGAAACCTTTTTCTCCGATAATACGAATGTTTGTGCTTTTAGTCCACTAGAAGGATTATGAGATCATGTCCAAGTTCGCCCTAACAGTGCGTTCCATTAACTCAAGAAACTTCATTTCATCAGACGCGATGAGATCGTTGAGAATTCGGTAATGGGATACCAGGAATTTTTTCTGACCTGATTGAAATAGCTGAACAGCATGGTTTCTACATAATATAACTGGAATTGGATTGCCTGAGTCGTCATAGAGGCTTTGCCTTTCAAGTGTAGACTTATCAAAGGTGTGCCTTCCATAATGTTTACATATTGTGCATTCAAACTTTTTATTCATTCCAATTTCCTCAGAGTGATTTACTCAATTGTAACTACATATCGAATTGAGCACAAAAAACTTTAGCATTTTTAGCAAGTATTTGAATTTTCGTGTCTAATTTTCCCTGTCAAATGCCGTTTTTTTAATATATTTTGCAAATATGACAACTATTCTTAGCACTCAAAATATAGTGGAAAACAAGCTTGAATTACTTTCTAAAAGAGTTCAGAAGCTAAAAGAGAAGGGCATTAGGCCTAAGATGAAAGTGATCTTGGTGGGTGAAAACCCAGCAAGCTTGGTTTATGTAGGAATAAAAGAAAGAACCTGCAAAAAGCTAGAATGTGATTTCGAGCTCTTACAACTTCCTAGTACGATTAAAAAGGATCAATTTCTTTCTGAAGTAGACTCTATGAATAATGATCCGCTAATCCATGGCTGTTTTGTGCAACTCCCAGTGTCCAAACATCTTCAAGATATTGATGTGACATCCTTAATCAACCCTGACAAGGATGTGGATGGCTTTGGTGGACAGACGATTGTTGATATCTACAAGGGAAAAGATCCGTTTTTTATCCCTTGTACCCCTATGGGTGTCCTAGAACTTTTCAGAAGTAACAAAGTAGATACCCTTGGAAAAAATGTTGTAATTATAGGTAAAAGCCTCATAGTCGGACGCCCTTTATCATTGATGCTGCAAAACCTCGGAGCAACAGTGACCGTATGTCACTCTAAAACTAAAAACCTGATTTCACATACCCGCAACGCCGATATCATTATTAGTGCTGTTGGAAACCCCAGATTTTTAACTTCTGAGTTTTTCAATAAAAGTTTGGCACAAGTAGTTGTTGATGTCGGAATTTCCAAGGACAGAAATGGTAAAATATGCGGTGATGTTGATTTCGAGAATGTTAAGGAATTAGTCTCTGCAATCACTCCTGTACCCGGCGGCGTGGGACCCTTGACAGTAATATCTTTAATGGAAAATTTAATAAAGTCCGCAGAGCGGTCAAGAAAAGGCTAAATAGAAATGAAAAGAACATCTTTATATGATTCCCACATTGATCTAGGTGCAAGGATGGTTGAATTTGGCGGCTTTGAGATGCCTATTCAATACTCAAACCTTAAACAAGAGGCCCTTGCAGTAAGAAACTCTGCAGGAATGTTCGATGTTAGTCACATGGGCGAATTTTTTGTAAAGGGAGAGGACGCTGCAAAATTCGTGGACTTTTTAATTACAAACAGTTTTTTGCCTGCAGAAGAGTTAAAGGCAGTGTACTCACCTCTTTGTAGAGAAAATGGCACTGTTGTAGACGATCTAATCGCTTACAAAATCTCAAACCAGTTTGTGATGATTTGTGTAAATGCTTCAAATCTACAAAAGGACTGGGACTTCATTAGCTCAAAGGCCCAATGTTTTGATGTTCAGCTAACAAATCGATCCGAAGACTACTCTTTAATCGCTCTTCAAGGTCCAAACTCCTTTGAAATACTAAAGAGTATAGATTCAGACTTGGAAGACATCCCTTACTATTCACTCCAAGTAAAAGACACAGGCGACACACCAACTATTTATGCTAGAACAGGTTACACAGGTGAAGACGGATTTGAAATATTTGCTTCTCACGCTGAAATTATGGGTTTATGGTCTAAATTGCTGGCCAAAGATGTAACTCCATGTGGACTTGGGGCAAGAGACGTTCTTAGACTAGAGGTGGGCTTTCCACTTTACGGTCAAGAGATTACAGATGAAATAACTCCGCTAGATGCTGGTTTAAAGTGGACCGTTAAGTTTGATAAAGACGTCTTTCTTGGAAAAGATTCCTTATTAAATGCCAAAGCAAAATTCACAAACTTAAAGCTTGTTTTAGATAAAGGTATTCCTCGAACTGGATATAAGGTTGAGGACTCAAATGGCGAAGTTATCGGCGAGGTCACCTCAGGTAGTATGTCTGTAGTAATAGGGAAAGGCATAGCGATGGCCAGAGTGAACAAAGAAAAATATACTTCTGACTCTGAATTGTTTATAGATATCAGAGGAAAGAAATTCAAGGCCCAAAAACACAAAGGCCCATTTGTTAAGGGAGGACATAAATAATGAGTACAATACCTGAAAATCTTTATTACACCGAAGAGCATGAGTGGATTTCCATCGAAGGTGATGTGGCGACAATCGGAATAACTGACTTTGCTCAATCTTCACTTGGAGATATTGTTTTTGTGGAATTACCTGAAAGTGAAACAGAGTTCGAAGACGGTGACAGCTTTGGTGTTGTTGAAAGTATTAAATCGGTAAGTGATCTATACACGCCTTTATCTGGTAGCGTTTTAGAGAAGAATGAAGAAGTCGAAGACTCTCCAGAGAAGCTTAATGAAAACGCATTTGGAGCATGGCTTGTAAAAATTAAAATGTCTGATTCAAGTCAAGTGGAAAATTTACTTAGTGCCCAAAAGTACAAAGCTTTTTGTGAAACCAATAGCTAAATCCTTCTTAAACCATTGAAAGGTCAATAATAGCTCTATTGGCCTTTTTTCAACAACTTCTAAAGATTTCAAATCCCTAAAATTTTTTCTTCTTCCAGAAAATTCTCTTTACTGTTTTTTCACTAGGGCGCATACTCACCCAACTTCAAACCTCTGTTGAACAACAGTTTTCATAAGGGCAAACGTTAATGGAATCTATTCAGCTTCTAAATACAGCTATCATCAAAAGCAAAGAAAAAAAGATTGATAACAGCTATGAAGAAAGATTAGCAAAAATTAACCAATCTCCGGCAATTGAAGCTATCAACAAGAGTATCTCAATTCTAGCGGAGTCTCAAAAAATCTCTAGGGACCAAGCTGCACTTCAAGTAATTGAAGCAATCCGTGAACTCGATTCCATTTGGGCCGATTATGTCACAATGGAAGGTATCGATAGGCTAAAAGCAATGCTTAGGGGCGAGCCACCTCAACACTAATATTAGTTTGATGTAACCGCAAAACCCCATTTGATAGTGGCAACACCATCTTTCAACATATTTTTGGGTGGATTTGGAAAAGGTCCGGCTTCATTAAAACTAGTAATTGCCACCTCATCAAGCTCCTGCACACCACTTGTAGAGTTAAGCTGAATGTGAACAATTTCACCTTTTGAATTCATCTTAATAACAAGCGATGTTAATAGGTTTCGTCCACTCGCAATCGTTCTCCCTGATCGATATAGCCTCTCCATTTCTTCCTGAAGTTTCGCCCCCCAAAACTGCTCCAGCTTTTGCCTAATACGGTGATAAAAGCCATAGAACTTAAACTCTTGAGTATTAAGTCTGGTGAAATCTCCAAGGGGCACTTCTTCAATAAAATCACTAGATCTCGCTAAACCAGTCTGACTAACTTTTCCATTCTTAAGGCCTTTTTTTGCCTGGTTAAGCCTTTGATTCGAACGATCCATATTTTTGGGACGCATTATTTTCTTTACTCCAAGATCTGAAAAACTCACTTTCTTGCTCTTAGGTTGAATTGCCTTTTGACTTGAGAGATTTGCCACCGCATCTCTGCTGCCCTTGCCAGCTGCTTTATGTTGTCCCGTCTTTCTCGCTTTTGACTCTCGCTCGAAGTTTGTATTTTGTTTTCCCAAAAATTTCGCGTCCTTAGGAGGATTCGCTTTTTTAGAGGCGTCTGTTTGCACCACCTGCTTTGATTTTGAGGATTTATTTAAAAGCTTTATGACGAGCTTTTTGGTGTTTTGCTCACTACTTGGCCTGTGCGTGGGCATTTCTAAACTCAAAAAAAGAAAAGCTAGATGTACAGCTACAGAGACAGCGGAAAAACGCCATAGCCTTGATGTGAATTTTATTGAGTTCGTTGAACCTTCCATAGATTTTTATCCTCGCTAACTTATCGGACAATTAGCGAGGAATTTTAATGGAAAGAATTACTGTGAAATATAGTACTCTTCATCCTCTAAAAATGAGTCTGAGAAGTCTTCAGAAGGCTCTTCGAAGGTGTCTTTTGCCGCACCAGGTTCAGTTCCTTCAACAAAAGCTTCCATAAAAGATTTTGTTGAACCTGAGCTTGCCAGTTTTCCAGTCTCAGGATTTATTGCCACATTTACTATTCCACCTGGTATTGGAAAGTCTGTTTCACCATACTTTTTTATTCCCAATTCCATGTAGTTTTTCCATATAGGCAGAGCTGACTTAGCACCTGTTTCACCCCAGCCCAAAGTTTGGTTATCATCAAACCCTGTCCACACTCCTGTAACAACTTTTGATGAAAAACCCAAAAACCAAGCATCCACGTAATTATTTGTAGTACCAGTCTTTCCGCCAATGTATGAACCAATACTTCTTGCACCTCTTCCAGTTCCATTTTCGACAACCCCTTTTAAAAGGTTTGTCATTAAGTACGCTAGCCTTGGATCATAAACCTGATCCTCATCTAGACTGGCCAAAAATGGATTAATTTTCTCTTCTGGAGTCTGCTCAGAATCTAACTCTTTCTCACCAACGGCTTCTTCTCCCGAAATGTCTTCTAAGGAGTCTGGACCTTTTTTTATTTCATCATTTTCGGCAAGCTCCAACTCTGAAGCTTCTATAACCTCTTTGATCTTGTCTTTCTTTTCAAAGTCAACAAGATCTCCGTATCTGTCTTTAACTGATAGAACGGATTTAATTTTAACTTTTTTCCCGCCATTTGGAAAAATAGCATATGTCTTAACAAGATCTAGGAGGTTGATGCCAAAAGATCCCAAAGAGACACTTAAATCCTTTGGCAAGTCAGCATCTACCTTAATCCTCTCAACAAAATTAATAATCTTTGAAACACCTACATCTTGAGTTAAGCGGATAGTGGGGATATTTCGGCTTGTCTCCAAGGCCCTCCTAAAGGACATCTCCCCCTTAAACTTGCCGTCATAGTTTCTAGGCTTCCAGCTCAAACTATCATCCACACCGCCCAACGCCTGTGGGGAGTCAAGAAGCATTGAGCTTGGAGTGAAGCCATTTTCAAGGCCCACAGCATAGAGTAAAGGCTTAAACGCTGAGCCAGGTTGCCTGTTTGACTGTACGGCCCTATTAAATTGGGACTTTGCAAAGTCACTTCCGCCAACCATTGAGATTATTTCACCAGTGTGTGGGGAAATAGCCAGTAGAGCTCCTTGGGCATCTGGCTCCTGATCAAGTGCCATCAGGAAAAATTGCTGTTTTTTAAAGGTTTCCAAGGTTTGCTCATCCTTTAATCTCTTCCTAAAGTCGGAGTGAAGATACTTAAATACAGACCTAGGCGCTCCAAGAACCTTCACATTAACAACATCGCCTTTTTTAAGTATTGTTTCAGGCCTAGTGACATAGGACCAATAGTGTCTCTCCTCTGTGATATTTCTTTCATGGGCCCAGCGAAAATGTTCATAAGGAATCATCCCCTTTACACCGGCCAAACTAACATAGATCATTCTTTGGCTATCACTTACTCTAGTGACCATGGCGTTGTAGTTTTTGCCAACTTCCACTAACTTTAGAAACTCATCATTTGGATTAATTCCAATTTCCAAATAGTTCTTCCACTTGCCCTTTGATTGGGCAAACTCTTCTTTTTCATAGATGAGAGCATTTTCAATCTCTCCTTCTTGATACTCATATTCAGGCTGAGTCGTTCCATCCGCTTTAAAAGTGAAATGATATGACGACTCTTCATAAATTTCTTTCCGCTGTTTTATCAGATTTTCTTTGACCTGGTCTTCATCCTCCCATGTTTCGATGGGTCCTTTAAATCCCTGTCTTTTGTCTATTGCCTTGACACCCTCAAGTACTTCATCTTCGGCTTTTTTTTGAAGTGACCAGTCAAGTGTTGTCGTGACCTCATAGCCTCCAGTTAAGAACTCTTCTTCGCCATACTCCTCTAGCAGTCTTTGTCTTATCCAATCAGTAAAGTAGCCTGCCTTCATAAGGTTTGGCTCTCTGGACTTCATTCGGATATCTTCAGCAAGAGCACTTTCATACTCTTCTTTAGAAATTTTGCCTGTATCAAACATTCTTTTTAGAACGTACTTTTGCCTTGTTTTTGCGTATTGAGGGTTTACGTAAGGACTATACCTGCCAGGAGCGACAAGAAGGCCAGCAATAAGAGCAGATTCTGCAATGGTGGCCTCAGTAAGCTCTTTATCGAAGTATCCTTTGAAGGCTGCTTTCACTCCATAATAGCCCCCACCCAAATAGACTTGATTCAGATATAGGAACAAGATCTCTTCTTTAGTGAATTTGTCCTCAATCTTTTTAGCCAAGAGAAGGTCTTTAATTTTTCTAGTGTATGTCCTCTCGCTTGATAGCAATAACGATTTTGCAACCTGCTGAGTGATGGTTGAGGCTCCTTGAACAATTCTGCCGGCCTTGATGTTTTTCACCATTGCTCTAGCGATTCCAATGTAGTCCACGCCTGAGTGGTTATAAAAGTTGTCATCCTCCGCAGCTAAAAATGCGTTTACGATCCTCTTTGGAAACTCTTCAAAGCGTGCGATCTCCCTTCTTTCTTTTGCAAGTTCCAATAAAAGCTCCCCATCTTTTGAATATATTCTAGAAGGGATTGGTGGATTGTAATCTGCAAGAGTATTAATCTGTGGCAAATCGAAAGATATTGAAACAATTAGCCCAAGAACAAAGAGTCCACCTAAAAAACCAAGTGAGGCTAGGGCCAACAAAAATTTTATGAAAGGTCTCAAAACAAATCCTTTTTATTAAGAGTATAAAGCAAATTAATTTCAAATACAGGCTCTAATTATTGCCTGCTTCTAAGCTAACGGTCTCAAATACCATTTTTGCAAAAGCTTCGTTTGGAGTCTTCACCAGATTTAGATAGTCAGAGATATTCTCCAGAGCATCCATATAGTCCGACGATTTTAAATTGGCGGAAAATGTGTCTTCATGAGTCGAGCTTTTAATACGAGAAAACACTCCAAACAGAAATCCATCTGGTCGCTTAAAAGAGATCTTTTCTGGCAGAAGACTAATCCTATATATGTGGTCGGCACCATAGCTTGCCAACTTTTTGGAGTAATCATATCGATTAAAAGTCATAAGACTGCTCTTATTTGATAGATTTACCGCCTTTGAAATTGCATCACTAATCTTCTCACTTAAGTCGAGTCTTATCTCTCCACTTTTAATGTGCGGAATTATTAGAACTTTTTGCAACTGATTTAATTTGAGTTCCTTAAACTCTTTCTCTGTAAAGCTGTTTAGGATATTTCTCCATTCATTACTAAACGGTTTTTTATCGCCTAGTTTTTGAAAAAGCTCAAACATCTTCCATTCAACCATATTGGCCGTGCCATATTTTGCATAAAGTGCGGCAACTACAGAGCTGAAACCAAAAGAGCTGACAATGTCGACTCGAATGTTTTTCTTTTCTAATTCCTTGATTGTGGATACGTATCCGATAGAGAAGTATAGGCTAGGAAGTAGATCTAGAGCTAGAACTGGACGGTTGTTTGAGTCCTCCCCTTCAAGGCCCTCGTCGCCTTCCAGTGGTGGGCCATAATCTATACTTTTTTTATTCTCAATTTGGACTACTTTTCTTGGGCCCATATCTTCAAAATCGACAACACTAAGTGAGTTTTTCTCAGGTTCGCCAATATGAGAACATCCCCATAGTAAAAGTATGGCTGCTAATAATGAAACGGACACATTCATTAATTTTCTTCTTCGTACTGCTCTTCTTTTAGTGTATCAGTCAAAATAGAAATTTTCTTCTCTGCATCTTTAAGGAGTCCACGGCAATCTTGGTAGAGCTTTATACCATTCTCGAACTTCTTAATACTGTCATCAAGTCCAAGCTCTCCCCCCTCAAGTTCCTCAACAATTGATTCAAGTTTTTCAAGGGCAGTTTCAAATTTTTTTTGTTTACTCATATATCTCTCCCACAGGTCAAAAAAATGACACAGGAATTTTTTTTCTGTCACTTAGATCATTTTCTAAGATTTAACATATATATTCCCAGTATAAAAGCTAAGAGACTGAAAAGACGAACCTTTTCCATGTTTTTAAGTACTTTCCAGGTCATTTTTGCACCTGTCATACGCGTCAAAATATCACCACTCGAAACACTCCACCATACAATTTCAAACACTTAGCCTCTGTGGACATTTTTTCCGATAGCTGATTTTTTGGCATAGGGATTGCTAAAATCTTGGGGAGGTTAGATTTAGGATGAATCTGGCCAAAATGTCAGGAGGACAATTTGAAAAATATTTGGGTGCCGCTATCTGGTCAGATTGCTCAGCAGAGGAAGGTTGAGACTATTGCCAATAACATAGCGAACGCAAATACGGCAGGCTTTAAAAAAGACAGGCTCGTGTTTAAAGAACATCTCACTGCTCTTACCAAGGGAAGTGATGACATCGATCTTCCCAATAAGGAGTGGAGTCCCGATGACTTTTATCGAAGCCAAGGAGCAGAAAACGCCTACGTTAAAGTTGATGGAAGTTACACAAACTTTGAGCAGGGAGATTTAAAGCCAACAAACAATCCACTTGATATGGCCTTATTTGGAAAAGGCTTTTTTGAAGTTTTGACACCCACCGGCATCAGATTTACAAGAAAAGGAAACTTTGCAGTATCCAAGGATGGAGAACTTGTGACGGATAGAGGCTACAAGCTTTTATCCCCACCTAAGGCAGATGGATCTCAAGGAGGAGATCAACCTGCCCAAATTTCCGATATTGGCGATATTTCCAAAAGAATCATTAAGGTCCCACCTAAAACACGAATCTCTGTATCCAAAGAAGGAGAGATTTTTTCAAATCAGGGAGTACTCGGAAAGATTTCAGTTGTTGAATTCAAAGACATTCATGCCTTAAAAAAACAGGGCAACGCTTTGTTCATTAATAACGACTCCAAGAATGTTAAGCGTGAAAGTATTTCTACTACCGTAAATCAGGGATTTATGGAGGGCTCAAACGTAAACGCTATTCAAGAAATGTCAGAATTAATCAAGGCACATCGACATTTTGAAAATATCCAGAAGGCCATAAACACTTATGACAGTATTTCTGGCAAAGCCGCAAACGATATAGCAAGGTTTTAGGAGTTTACTATGAACATGTTCGCTAAGATTTTTACAATTTTTATCAGTGCTAGTTTTTCAACGAACTCAATCGCCATGCTTAGAGCTCTAAATACCGCAGCGACAGGAATGGCCGCCCAAGAGTCTCAAGTGAACACGATTTCAAACAACATAGCCAACGTTAACACCACCGGATACAAAGCTCAAAGAACTGAATTTGAAGACCTTCTCTACGAAACAGTTGAAGAGGCCGGTGGTCGATCAAGCAATAATACAGAGTACACTGTAGGCCATCAGGTTGGCTCTGGAGCGAAAGTTTCGGCAACAAGGCGCCAGCACACAATGGGCAGCCCACAAATCACTAACAGGCCATATGACTTAATGATTATGGGCGATGGGTTCTTCGGTGTTCAGGTTGGAGATCAAATAATGTACACTAGAGACGGCTCTTTCACCGTTGATGCTCAAGGAGTACTCAAAACGAGAAATGGTTACCCTCTCCTTCCCGGCATTACAATTCCACCAAACACCAAAAGCTTAAATGTTTCGGAAGGCGGGCAAGTTCAAGCTTACCTCACAAATCAAACAGCACCAGTAGAGCTTGGTGTCATACCAGTGTTCACTTTCGTCAACCCAGCTGGACTCTCTGACAAAGGTGGCAATCTGGCGGTTGTGACTACTGCTAGTGGCGAAGCAATTCAAAACATCGCGGGAACAGAGAACTCTGGGGCGATTCAACAAGGAAGCCTTGAGTCCTCCAATGTCAGCATCATGAATGAAATGACAAATATGATTAAGGCCCAAAGGGCGTATGAGATGAACTCCAAAGTTATGGGTGTAGCTGATCAAATGCTCCAAACCGTAAATAATATTAGGTAATATGTTAAAAACACTTTTTCTAAATCTTTTTCTAATTACCAGCACGGCGCTTTCCAAAGAGTGCCTTATGCAGACTAGTGAGCGAGTTTTTAAAATCAATAAGATTTTGGACTCATCATTTATAAAGAGCACCAACTGTCCAGACAACGCGAAAAATCGTTTTATTAAGTTTATTTCAAGTGCTTCAGGAAGACTAAACCCAAGGCACCTCTCTCAGCTATTTGAATCAGAGTATGGCCTTTCAATGAAATTCTCCAATCAAATAGAGGTTGTAGATGCAAAAGATTTTATTGCTGAAAGTCTTAACAATAAGGACCTCGTAATTGATTCATTATCAAGTTTATATGGCAATGCCAGCATTAATCTTGAAAATAACGATACTTTATCTGTTGAGTGTGGCAACTGTGACCGCCCAGGGGACAAGAATATAAAGCTTCTCATCAACGGAAAAACAGTTTGGTTAAGTGGTAAGATAAAAATTAAAAGAAAAGGCTTTATGGTTAAAACTGATATTGCAGCATTCTCAGAAAACCTAGATGACTCAATATTGGAACAAACTTATGGAGTCGACAGTGGCAAAGTTGCTCTCTTTAGCGATGTCAGTAATCTCAAATTTTATAAGTCGCGCCGGCCAATTCGAAAAGGAAGCCTCCTTAAACAAAACGATTTAGTTTTGAAAAACCTTATTAAATACAACAACAAGGTGGATGTACTAATAAAATCAGATGGCCTTTCACTCAAAACTAAAGCTATAGCAAGAGAAAATGGAAAGCTTGGCGATCTAATAAGGTTATTTAACTCTAAAACGAAAAAAGTCCTTACCGGGAAGGTAATTGATCAAAATAAGGTATTAGTTGAACTATGAAAGCTGCGCTCTTAGTATTGTTAACCATTTTTCTTTGCTCCTGTTCATCTTATGTTAAGAGTTTGCATAAACAAATTAACCGAGAGAATAGGGCCCAACGCTCTCAAGCATTACAAAGTTACTACCAACAAAATCCAGCAATGCTTGACAGAGCAAATGACAGAAGGCCGATTGAGAATCCTGTAACTTTAGGTGGTCAGAGAACGCCTAAAAATCTGATGCCTCGTGTGAAAAGACAATATGGAAACCCAAGGGCCAGAGCAGAGGATTTAAAAGACAACGACGATTCAGGCAGTCTTTGGTCTGGAAAAAACAGTGAGAGTTTTCTCTTTGTTACAAACAACATTAAACGCCCCGGGGACATTGTTATTATAGACGTTCTTTCAAAACTTAAAGACGATATAACCGAAGAGCTTAAGCGTGCCTACCCAGACCCGCCAAAGAAAAAGAAGTCCCAAAGTGAGACAGCAGACACTGAAGTTCAGGAAAATAATGATAATGAGCCTGCTTCTGATGGAAAAGGTCAAAAAGTTCACGACAAGATTTCAACTCAAGTTATTGAGTCCGTAAACAAAGACTACTTGCTCGTTCGTGGTAGAAAAGAAGTCCTATTTAAGGATGCAAAAAGATACGTAGAGATACAGGCACTGGTCTCTAGAAAAGACATAACTGACAACGACACGGTAAAATCAGATCGCATTTTAGAACCTAAAATTAGAGTATTGAGGTATTAATGAAGCTTTTCTCCACTTTCCTATTTATCTCCCTTTTCAGCTCCGCGTTTGCCGATAACCGATTAAAGGATATCGCCACAATTAAGGGAGTAAGAGACAATCCTCTAATTGGATACGGACTAGTCATTGGATTAAATGGCACAGGAGACAGTGGTGGTGAAGTTACCAATAACTCTTTAAAAAAGATGTTTCAGACCTTAGGTCTTGACCCCGTTCAAGAAGTAAGTTCTGCAAACGTAGCTTCGGTCATCGTTACAGCAAAGCTTCCTGCTTTTGCGAGGAGCGGGCAAAAGATTGATGTCACGATTTCATCAATTGGAGATGCAAGCTCACTGGGTGGAGGAACACTCCTTGTAACTCCCCTCAAAGGTGGAGATGGAAAAGTTTACGCCATTGCAAGCGGAGCACTTAGTATTGGTGGATTAAAGCAAGGGGCCAAGTTTGCCACAACTGCTGCAATTCCAAACGGAGCGACAGTTGAGCAGGAAGTAAAAATGAATTTTAACGATAAGAAGTCGTTAAGAATGGCACTAAATACACCTGACTTTACTACGGCCGCAAGGGTTGTTAAAACGATTAACGAGAACCTCGGAGGCAAATTTGCCAGTGCCTCAGACTCTGCCACAATTGATCTAGTGGTACCTCCAAGTTATCAAAGAAGAGTTGTAGACCTTATTGCGATTCTTGAAAACTATAGAATCAACCAAGACCAGAAGGCAAAAATAGTAATAAACGAAAAGACAGGTACAATTGTGGCCGGCGGAGAGATCACTCTTCATAAAGTGGCAATTAGCCATGGAGATCTTACAATAAATGTTGGTGAAGAAGGTGAAGGCAAACCAGGCAGCCTCTTTATGATGGAGAAAAAGACCACCTTAAAAGATCTTGTAAATGCACTTAATGCAATTGGAACAAGTCCAGACGACTTAGTCTCTATTTTTCAAACTTTGAAGAAAAATGGGGCATTAATTGCCGAGTTAGAACTCATATAGTGTCAATTTCTGGACTTAAACCATATTTTTTTATGGAATGTCGCGGTGAATTGATGTTATACTAAATATGAAGAAAGGCTATCAGGAAGAAGGCCGAAAAAAGTGAACCAGGAAGGTTTGATGTCAGAAAAGATAAATTCCATCAATCAAAATTCCCACATGCAGGCACGTGCAAAAAAGGCAGCCGCCAAGTACGAAAATGTGCCTAAAGAGTACATGGATGTAGCCCATGGGATGGAAACTCAATTCATCAATCACATGTTAAACGAAATGCGCAAGACAGTGAAAAGCACTGAGCCAGACAGCAGTGCAACTAAGTACTACAAATCTTTAATGGATCACGAACGTGCCAAGATAATGGCCGATACAGAAAATGGAATAGGATTAAAGGACGTAATCCTAGACCAAATATATCCTAAACATATGAGAGTCGGGATGCCTAGCAAGCATGCCATAAACGCTTACCAACAGGAAGTTGACTCCAAACAAGGAGAGAGCAATGAGCAATAGCATCGACACCAGAGCGCCATTTTTTCCAAACTCTAAAACGGCACAAAAAGAAGCTGCAAGATTAAGGAAAGCTGGAAATGTTCACCGAAACACCTATGATAGGGCCGAAGAGATTAGAACAAAGACGGCCAAAGATGCCAAAGTGAGCATACCTGAGTCAATTAAAGACTTTTCTAAAATTAAAAAAGCTGTAGATGCCTCGGAGCCGGTAGACAACCAAGCTAAGATTGCTGACCTAAAAGCACGTATTCAGGCAGGAACTTACGAAGTGGACTACGACGCTCTTGCAGATAAAGTCCTTCAAACTGAGTACTAAAATACACCAAAGAGGTAACCATGGATGGCGCCCAAGAATTAAAATTGCAACTTCAATCAGAGGCAATTGCTGACCTTTGGCAAGAACAATGCTCTCTTCATACAAGGCTATTTGAGCTGACTTGTGATGAGTACACCCACTTGCTTGCAAGCGACATGGACGAGCTTGACGAGTCTATTGAGCAGAAAAGTATTGTGATTAAAGATATTGAGAAGCTCGACAAACAACGCCAAGCGCTTGTCAAAGAATTGAATGCACAATGGGAAGACGCCAACATTTTCAAGGTCAACACCTTGGTTGAGTTCTTAAAAACCAATGGTCAACACAACAATGCCGAAAGAATAGAGAAGCTTAACCTTATTCTCATCGATATTGTTGAAAAAGTTCAGGCACAAAACAAGAAAAACCAGGTCTTTTTAAACAAGGCCCTTATATCTCTAAGAGAACTGAAAGAGAGTTTCTCTGGAGGAAAAAAACAATTTAAAACCTACGGCTCCAACGGGGTAACACGTAGCACTTTAAGCAAATAAGGAATAGCATTGGGTTCCGACTTATTTAGTATTGGACATTCAGCCCTATCCACTTCAAAGAAGTCCATGGCGACTACGTCGCACAATATCGCCAATGCAAACAATGAAAACTACTCTCGCCAGCGGGTCACCACTGAGTCTGGAACACCGATTTCCGAAGGTGATTATGTCGTAGGTAGTGGTGTAAACATTCGAAGCATTAAGAGAACCCACGACGCTCTTGCTGAAAAGAAGCTTAACAACTCAATCTCAAATCACGAATTTAATAAAGAAAGGACAGACCAGCTTACACAAGTTGAAGAGATCTTTAATGAAATAAATAGTGAAGGGATGAACAAAATTTTAAACCGCTTCTTCAACGCTTTCAGAGAACTTGCCAACCAACCGGAAAATGAAGTTGTAAGAACAATGGTGAGGGACAATGCCCAACTTGTGGTCAAAGATTTTCATAGAATAAACGAATCGATAACAAGGGTTAAAGAAGGTATTGATACAAAGCTAAGCCGTTCAATTGAAGACATAAATCAATCAGCTGAAAAGATCGCCTATCTAAATAAAGAGATCATTCGCTTGGAAAATGCTGGCGGGGAAACTGGTGACCTGCGCGATCAGAGAGATGAGGCAACTCGCCTACTTTCTGAATATTTTAGTGTGAACACATATGAAGATGAGAAAGGTCAGTATGTTGTAAATATTGCCAATACAGGTTCTTTGGTTGCAGGTGGAGCTGTTAACAGGCTTAAGGCCGGCAAAGTAATGGGTACTAGTGGAAATGGAAGAGATTCCGAGGGAAAAGTCGATATCTTCTTCGAAGCACAAACCAACCTATCGATCTCAGACAACCTTAAAAAAGGAAAACTTTCAGCCTTAGTTAAAACCAGAAACGAAGACATTGAGTTTCTTAGAGGAGAACTTGATGAACTAGCACACGGGCTTGCAAAATCAACGAATGCTGTTCATAGAAGGGGCTTTGCCAATAAAGAGCTTCCTACAGATCAAAACGGCAACGTCATTAATGACGGAAGTGCGGGGGTTGTAACTGGTATAAATTTCTTTAAGGAGCCCCTGGCCAAAGATAGAGCCGCTGAATATATTGAATTGGCCGACGAAATTAAAGGTGATCTAAATAACATTTCAACGGCCCTAGCTCCAAATGCTCCAGGAGATAACAGAGTGGCAATCGCGATTTCCAAGCTTCAACACGAGAAAGTACTTGGAAAAGGTGATACAACTCTAGAAGAGGGTTATCTCAAGGCTGTTGGGAAGATCGGCCTTACTACAGCTAAAACTAAAATCGATACAGAACAAACTGCCGGCATACTTGCCCAGGCAAAGTCTATAAAACAGCGTATTTCTGGCGTCTCTCTAGATGAGGAGACGGCCAACCTCGTTAAATATCAACACTCATATGATGCCAGTGCTAGAGTTATAAAAGCTGCTGATGAAATGTTTGATAGTGTTTTAGGAATGATGAGGTGATTAGATGACTAGAGTTTCCGAACAAAGTTCTTTTCACGCAATAAACCACGCTGTTGGAAAAACTAAGTCTAGACTTGAAGATCTTCAACTTAAAGGATCAAACCTTAAACGTGTCCAAAAGCCCTCGGACGATCCGATAGGAAACACTGAACTTCTGTCAATCCGATCACAAGATATAGACAATGAACAATTTGGGAGAAATATCAGCTTTGCCAAAGCACAGTTAGCTTTTACCGAGAATGCTGTTGAAGAGCTCACAAATATTTTGTCCAAAGCAAAAGAGCTTGCTATTGGTCAGGCCTCAAACTTCTATGATGCAGACATTAGAAAGAGTGTTGCCAAGGAAGTCGAACAACTAAAAAAACAAATGATAAGTATTGGCAACCGAAGAATGGGTAACAAGTACATCTTCGCTGGCCACAAGAACTTAACCAAGCCATTTGATGAGAATGGAAAGTTTCTAGGCGATGACAAAACAACAAATATTGAGGTGAGCAAAGACTTTTTTGTTCCAATATCTTTTAGTGGACAAGAAGTTTTTTTCCCTGACGGGGAAACTAAAATGGCCGATAGAGAGCCAAAGCTTCCACCTGCACCTAAGATTAATGGTGAAGAAGTAGAAGAACCTAAGTTTGAAGTAAACAGAACTTTAGCCTCTGAGGACCAAATCACAACCGAGAAGGCTCAAAGAAACATTATCCAACATATTCAGGCCTTGGAAGATGCCTTAAACACAAATAACCCCGAAATAATTCAGGGTCTTTTACCAGTTATAGACAAAGATATGGATAAGCTTGTTCAAATTCGAACAACGATAGGCTCCACAATAAATTCAATAGACAACGCTTTTGAAAATATAGAAAAGACAAAGTTACTTAACGCAGAATACAAAAGTAAAATTGAAGATGCTGATGTCGCAGAGCTATTCACCGACCTCACGCGTCAACAGAGCACCTTAGAAGCAACTTATAAAGCAAGTGCTCAGTTGATGAACAAATCTTTGATGGACTTTATGAGGTAAAGCTAAATTTTCACTTAAATTTATAGGAATATTTCAGTTGTAAGCAACCCACTTCAATAAGCTTTACATTAGAACCTTCCAAATAACAGTGACTTAATTAAGCAAAACTCTCCTTAAACGGCCAAGAAGTGGTGATTAGAAACCACCTAAATGACCGTGTAAGTTTTACTAGAGGTGCTTTAGGAAATAATAAATAACTTGCATTTTTAATAATGCGATAATATATCAAACATCCAATTGAAGGAAACCAACTTAGTTAGTTAAGAGGAATACCTAATGCTAGTTCTAACAAGGAAGCTTGGAGAAAGCATAGCCATTGATGATCATATAAAAATTGTCGTTGTACAAATCAAAGGCAAGCAAGTTCGTTTAGGCATCAAAGCTCCAAAAGAGACAAAAATACACAGAGAAGAAGTATACCAGGCCATCCAGGACCAAAATACTGAAGCTGCAAAATCAACACCTTCCGACTTATCGCGTCTAAGCGAAGATTTGAAGAAGAATTAATTTCCCGCTTGCGGATCAATATAATTGACTGATACCATCGTAAAAGGTAGGAATTAGACTACCTGCTATTTGATTCGGAGGGATACGTGAAGGTTAACACAACTAGATTTGGTGAACTGCAAGTCAATAAAGAAGATATTATCACTTTCTCAGAAGGTGTTTTAGGGTTTGAAAAATTAAAGCAATTTTTCGTAGTCGACCCGGGTGACAGCACTCTAATCCTATGGATGCAATCTATCGAGGACTCTGAGATCGCCTTCCCAATCATTGAACCTAAAATTTTTAAGCCTGATTACGTAGCGAAGCTTTTGCCAGCTGACATGGCAAGCGTTGATCTAGAAGCTTTATCTGATGCTAAAATTTATAGCATTCTAACAATACCTTCTAATATCACTGAAATGTCCGCCAACCTTAAGGCTCCGATTGTTATCAATAACAAGAAAAAGGTTGCTAAACAAATCGTTCTTCAAGACAGCAAACTTTCTGTGAAGTACGAGATGTACAAAGATCTAAAAAGTTATATCGTATCTTACTCTTCAGACGACTCTAAAAGAACAACTGTTGCTGAACCACAAACTATTAGTGCGAAAGAAGAGACAAATGTTGAAACAACCGTTTCTCCAAAAAGAGAAAACAGAAACGAAGCTTAAATCTTAAAAATATCTCTCATCAATAAAAAAAGCCTCCAATCGGAGGCTTTTTTATTTCTTTAATTTCATTTCTTTTAGGTCGATAGGTTTGTTTCCGTGGCACTCTTAGATAGGTTTAAATACATTTGTAGCTCTTCATTTCCTGGGTCTTTTGCTAGAGCATTTTGCCATTCTGTTTGAGCTTCCAAAACATTTCCCGTTCCATAATGAAGAAGTCCTAATGCCACCCTTGCCGGAGTATAAGATGGGTTTTCAGATTTCAGCTTTCTCAAAACCTCAATAGCTTTTGAAACATAACCCTTTTTGGAATAAACCTTTGCAATTTTTATACTTGCCTCAAGGTTCTCCGGGTCAAGCTTGCTTGCTTTATTATATTCAAACAAACTTTCATCATAACGATTGTATGAAAAATACATTTCTGCAATTTCGTAGTGTTTCTGAGCAAATTTTTTGTTTATATGAGGATCTTGAACACCAGTCGATTCTTTTTTTACCTTTTCATTGGCCTTTTCAAAAATATCCTTGGCCTGTTCATACTTTCCAATATCGTTGAGAATCACTGATAGGCTTATTGCTGCGTCAGTGTGGTTTGGATCTAACTCAACCACTTTATTAAATGCTTTAACAGCTTTACCCAGTTGTCCCTTGATATGAAATATATTGCCAATAAAAAAGTATGCATCTGTTGACTCTGGATTGATTTCAAGAGCTTCTTCAAAGAACTTTTGAGCTTTTGAAAGGGCGTTCTTTTGGAACATTTCTTTGCCCTGGGACAGTAGTTGTTGTTCGTGTTTATTTTCCAAATTGGCCTCTTTAACTATTTATTTAGTTCTTTAATACATGTTTTTATAATTGAAGAAATCTCAGAGTCGCTTTTTGAAAGTGATGTCTCAAATTTTTTACCGTAAAGCCCGCACTTATCATATTCCTTAAGGTTGTAGGAACTTAAAATTACCCTCTTCATAGCGTGTCCGACCAACTCTTTTTCCTTAAAGTTCTCTAAAATATTAAGGTATCTCCAGCGAGCTGCATCATAGACTTCGGTTTTGAAGTAGAAGTCGGCGATGTATTTCTCTTTAAGCCTTATCATTTCTTGAGCTTCTTTAATTTTAGACTCGGCCTGCTTGGAATAGTTTGAACTTGGAAACCTTAAAAGCAAATCATTATAGTACTTTATTGCCTCGAAGGCCGGTTGAAGATCCCTGTCATATGTTTCTGGGATTTGTTCGTAATATGACTCTGCAATTTTATAAATAACATAAGCTATTTTTTCATGCTTTGGATGAAACTCTTTAAACAACAAATAAGAGGCTGCGGCTTCAACATAATTTTCTTGCTTATAAAGAATATCAGCAAGCATCAATTCAGAAGGTGTTGCATAAAAACTGTACGGGTACTGATTTTTTAACTGGTTAAGTTTTTCTGTGGCCAAGAGATAGCGGCCATCTTCCATCATCGCTTTGGCCTCTTTGAAAAGTACTTCCGCCTCAGTTTTGCCTTTGGGTTTCTCTGTGGAACAAGCTAATATCAAGGCCATAATGGTTATAGATAAGAATTTCATAGCCTTATAAATATCATTTTTAACATGAATGAGTCAAAATCATTTCGCTGATGGGTTTGCATAGAGTTCATTGTAAATCTCAACAAAGAACAGCTTCAGAAATGCTGCGAGTGGAATTGAAACAATCATCCCAACAATACCTGCGACCTGTGAGCCTAAAATGACGCTCACCACAACTACCATAGGGTGGAGATTTACAATTTTAGAAACCAAGATTGGGAAAACCAGCGCTAAATCAATGATGTTTGCTATTAAATAAAGCAGGGTCATCTGGCCTAGTGCAGGGCTTTGATCAACTAACCCAACAATTAAAGCTGGTATAAATCCAAGTAACGGCCCAATATAAGGAAGAATATTAGTAATTGCGGCAAATAGTCCTAATAAAAGTGCGAACGGAAACTCGATAATTAATAGCCCTGTTGTAATGACAGTTCCAACTATTGCTGCCTCCACAAATTTCGCAAATATATAATCCCCAAACTTAGTGTTAAATTGATGAAAGAAGTAATAAGCCTTCTCCACCATGTGGTTTGGAATAATTTTTATATAGCTAAATCTTAGCTTTCTTCCATCTTTTAGAATAAACACAAGAAACAGAGGAATTATTAAACCCCACTCAAGTAGGGAGCCTAGAAGTTTAGGTAAATAGATAAAAAGAGACTGAGTGTATTCTTGTCCTATTCTAACCAGCTCATCAACAGGATTAACCTTTATTTCGTAATTGAGTCTTTGGAACACCACATCTTTAAATTCAAGGTACTGCTGTCTAAGGTAAGATTCAGCTCTAGGGAGATAGAATTCCAATTTATGTGCCTCATCCCCTATAGAACTCACGCCTGTTACTACTGGATATATAAAAGCAAAAATAAATAAAACGGTTAGAAGGACAGCAAAGGTCTTTTTTTGGAAGTTCGAGCTATAAAATACGTTTACTAATGGTCTAACCATTAGAGAAAGGATGTATGCGATGCCAAAAGGTATCAGTATTCTAGGTAAAGCGAAAAGAACCACTCCGATTGAGAGTGTTATTCCAAAGAAGAAGATATTCTTTAGAAGCCTATTACTTAGCCTTTTGCTTTGATTCACTTTCCACAACCTTTAGTTTTTCTTTTAGTACTTTTAACTCGTTGGCAACCGCTTTAAATCTTCTTGAAACGATAAGAGAGACTGATCGCAGAAGCTTGGAGGCCACCACTGGGTACCTCTCTGTAAGTTCGTCCAAATCAGGCTTGAAGAAGGCCAATAGTGTTACTTGATTCTTTGCTTGTGCTGTCGCGTTTCTTACACTTCTTTCCTCTAGCAGTGCCAGCTCCCCAAAGTACTCCCCTTCTCCAAGGGTTGTAATGATCTGGCCCTGGTCATCCCCTATTCCACCAGAGATAATATCTACATTTCCAGAATAGATTAAGTAGAAGCCAAAGCCTCCAGATCCTTCTAGAAAAATTTTCTCGCCAGCGTGAAAGCTTCTTAAGTGTAAGAACTTTGAAAACCTTCTTAGTTCATAGTCTGTAAAATTATCAAGAACACGCACCTTTCTAAGGAAGTTATGAACTCCCTTGCTTCTTGCACCAGACAAGGGACTCGCCTGCCAGAAATACTTCAACACAGGGATATTGAGCCTATCATCACCAAATGAATTGGTTCCAGTCTTTTCTTTGATTTCACTTTCGTAGCTCATAATTTTCTATAACCCTTGTTTTTCACCCAACCTCTATGTGATTGGGGCGAATAAATATAGATCCACCCTTCAATTTTTTTAAACAGAATAAAGCTCATTCCAGGAACAATTTCTTGTGTCTGCTCAAATATAGCAGATGGCCCTCTCAGGACGTCCAGCTTCTCAATTGCTATTGCCTGAGTATAGTTATTCTTTATATAGAACTGTCCTACAAAGGGAAATGTACAAAAAATAGCAATCACGCCCCTTAACCAGTAGTTCTTAATAGATTTAAACTTTATCAAAAAGAACAAAAGCAATAACAAAGATATATTTGCGCCGGTAGCAATGGAAGAATCTAGAGCAAACGACGTTACTTGTTCACTAAATGAGCTTTTAGTCTCAACTCCAACCACCCCAAGCTCTTCCTTAACCTTCTCTAAGCTTTCCATAGTCTTAATTGATTTAAAGCCAAGTGCTTCTGCCTTTTCTAAGTGATATCGCGATAGTGGCAACTCATTGACCAGAGCGTAATTCACCCCAAGATTGTAGTGAAAGATAGATGGGTCAAAGTTTTTTTCATACTCTTTTAAATGATCAATAGCATCTTTATATTTTCCATCTTCAAATAGTGATTTGTATTTTTCTTGTACTTTCATAGCAATCCATCTTAGGGGGAGATCTGTTTATAGATTTTATTATCAACCTCGGGTATAAATCAAGGAAGGATAATTTAGTGGAAAGCTTAAATAAAAAAGACATATTTACCCAAACGCTTTTGAAAAAGCGATCAATCGCCACAAAACAGGTAGCTCCAATAACTAGCTCCACAATAGTTGACGGGCATGGGCCAATAATTGAATTTGACAGTGGATCTTTTGCCTATGATTTGCGAATGCCTAGCTCTAAGGGAGTTTTACCAAAAAACCATCCTATACTGCTTTTTT
This sequence comes from Halobacteriovoraceae bacterium, assembly GCA_002718735.1. The sequence continues at coordinate 28,415 of PBFR01000020.1, forward strand.
CAGAATCTTCAAAGGCTGCAAGCTTAGAAGAGATTAAAGGGCATCCCCTAATTAAGTCCCTGGACTTTGAATTTTTAAAGATAGTGAAAGTTAGCCCAACCCAGTCCACTTGGTATGACAATGGCCAAATTTTAACCAAGGCTAATAAAGATCTACAACTCCTAGCCTGGAGTAGTGATATATGCTTGGCACTTAGCAGCAAATCAACGTTACTGGATAAGCTAAGCCCAGTACCCGTTCCATCTGGTTTGTTAGAGTTTTTAGACTTTTACCAACATATAGCTTTAAATAACGGTAAGGGCAGAATTTCAGCAATCGAAAATATTATAAAAGAGGAAACTCAGTGGAGTGTAAACGGTCTTTACGTCCAAGCTCCTTTTAAAATAAAAAAAGAAGAACTCTTCTTATTAGGATTATTTGTTGATGACAAAAACTTTAAGGAAGATAGCACAGACCTATGCCTGCCAATCAGTATCTACGATGAACAGGTAAAAGAAATAATCAAAAAGCTTGGAAGTTTGGAGAATAAATAGATGTACCTACTACGAAATGCAACCTTGGCTGATCTAGAAGACTTGTATGAACTTAGCTCAAAGGTGACATTTATAAATTTGCCACACAATAAAAACATGATCGAGCAAAAGATCATAAAATCCGAGAGAAGCTTTAAGTCCCCCAGTAAAGATCTTTCAGAGAACTATTATATTTTTGTTCTCGAAGACCATAAATCCAAAAAGGTTGTTGGCGTCTCGATGATTCACGCCCAACACGGAACAGAAAATGAGCCCCACTTCTTCTTACGAGTTTCCCAAGAAAGGAAATATTCCGAAACCATAAACACGGGTTTTACTCACGGGAAACTCAAACTCGGTTTGGAAACAGATGGGCCTACAGAAATTGGAGGCCTTGTCATACATCCCGAATACAGAGGAACTGGGGAGAAGCTTGGCAAACAAATTTCTTTTGTTCGCTTTCTTTACATGGCCATGCATCCTAAACGTTTTAAAAAAGAAGTTCACTCAGAACTGATGCCTCCTTTTGATCAAGAGGGGAAAGCACCCCTGTGGGAAGCGATTGGCAGAAGATTTATGGCAATGGAGTACGATGAAGCAGACATATTAAGTAGAAACAATAAAGAGTTTATCCTCAACTTATTTCCGTCAGAGAATATATATATGACCTTATTGCCTATGGAAGCTAGAAATGCTGTTGGAAATGTTGGCCAAGACACCTTGCCAGTAAAAGCAATGCTAGAAAAGATTGGTTTTAAATACATTAATGAGGTAGATCCATTTGACGGAGGCCCACACTATAGATGTGATCTAAAAGAAATTAGGCCAATCAAGAACCGTTTACTGAAAGAGATTAAATTTTCAGAAGGTTTAGGTGAAACAAGGCCTTATTTAATTGAACTTAAGAGTGAGGACTACGACTTTTCGGCCCAGCTTGTATATGGGTTAGATAAAGATGATGCTCTTTATCTAACCCCAGAATTTAAAAATGAACTGACTTTGAATACTAAAGGGAAAGTCCACGCAATAGAGCTCTAATAGTGCTTCTTATTAATTAGAATACCTCTTGAGCCAATTGCGTCTTCTTTATCTGGATTATCCAAGTCCACCTCAGGCTCGGGCTTAAAAAACTCAATACTAGAACTGACCTCATATGTTTTAAAGGCCTCATTCGTGTTAAGTCTGTGCTTTACCTTCTTTAACCTTTGGCGCTCTTTAATTAAAAAGATTGTTGCAGAGTCTTGCTCTGACTTTTCCCTAGCACTTGCGGCCTCTTTTATAGCGTGCTGTTTTTCACCGGAGATAATTCCCATCTCCTCTAACTCACTTTCAGGCTCAGACTCTACGGGAGCCGACTCCTCTGGAGGTGGTCTTATCGGAATAATCTTTGCTTCTCCAAACTCCTTTTCAGGATCGTTGGGAGGTTTCCAATCTTTTTTATTCTGGTCTTGTTTTTGGTGGTTAAATGACGATTCCATGCTTCCGGAGCCTAGAGACTCCGCACCAGCGGCTATTTTTGAAACCTCTTCGGTTTCAGCTTCTCTGCCCTGTGAATATCTTTCTATTTCGGCGGGGGTCATGACTTTAAGCACTGACATGACCACTGCCCCCATAGGACCAAGCATGGAGCTCCTTTTTTAGGGTTATCGGTTAAAACTTCTCAAAACTTGAGTTAAAAACTCAACAAATTTGCACAATATTTTAATACCTTATCCACAAAAAAGAGCTGGACAGTTAGATAATTAGAAATTATAAATGTTGGTACGGTTTTAATGGGGTATAGCTCAGTTGGTAGAGCAGTAGACTGTTAATCTATTTGTCCGCGGTTCGAGCCCGCGTGCCCCAGCCATTTAAAACTAAAAAGCCTTCTTTAACCCAGAAGGCTTTTTTTTTGCCTTTTTTCAAGAACTTACCTTAAAAAAATCGTAAAAATTACCCGTGTCCCCATACTTGTCCACACAAAGGCGGCCACACTCTACCGCAGCGCAGCAATTCCTGATAAAACCTATTTCATCAAACCGAAACAAAGGATTTAAAAATGAAAAAGCTACTAACATCAATCTTAACTATGACAACTCTTATCGGCTCTTTAAGTGCTTCTGCAGTGACAGGAAACGTTAAAAACCTTATAGGCGGAACAGTTAAAGTTACCGAAGACTTTACAATTGAAGCGAATACAGCTCTAAAGGCATTTAAGTACGGTGGTCCTCGAGGTCGCCAGATTCTTAATCACCATACCGATTGTGGGGTCATTTTGAAGAATGAATTTTACGAGGATCAAACCTTTTTGGCACAGGAGAAATCTTACTTAATAGAAAGTGTAGAGGGAACAATGATTACCACTGGCCGGGGACCACTATATACCGCAAAGATTAAATTACAGAACACGAACTATATTAGTCATATTGAGTGTAAAAGAATAATGAATGAAATTTCCGCAGAGGGTGTGCAATCGGCATTCGGAGATTATTTAGAAGTCAATTATCCAGAACAACACTTCGACGGAAGTCTTTAATACAGAACAAAAATTAAAAATAACCAACCCAACAAAAGGAATAGAAATGAAAAACTTAATTATTACAATCGCTTCGCTAACTATTATGAGTACTGGCCTTTTTGCACAAGAAACCGCTGAAATTAAAAAAGGCGTAGTAAGAGAAATTACATGTAATGGACCAACTGGACTTGGAATGCTTAAGCTTGAGACTGTGACCGGATTTGGTCTCTTTGGAAAAACACACCATAGTGAATGGCTAAAAGTTAACTCTAAAAAGCTTTGTGCTACAGAGCCAGGAAAGTACTCTTTTCTTTCAAGCCTGGGATTTGACGCTGTGTTCACTGGTGAGACTTATGAACTAGAGATCAGAATGGTTAATGGATTTGTTGTTGATGCTGAAAGAAAAGACAAGGTCGACTACATGGAATTCACAAAAAACGTTGATGAGTGGAAAGTTTACAATGTATCCTCTAGTCATGACTGGTTCCACCAAGGCCCAACTTATGTGGACTACTATGCTAACGAGCAAGAGAGAGCTGAAGCAGTAGAAAAGTTTACTTCACAAGAGTTTTTAAATTCAGTTAGTAAAGACTACTACTTTGGAAGATAAGGAAACTTATAGGGCCTGAACACCAGGCCCTTTAAAATTAGGATTTTTAATGAGTGTTTTATCAGAGTTTTTAAAAAACAAGCTACAAGAGAAACAAGACAACAATTCTGCCTATTCAATGCGCTCATTTGCAAGAGATTTAAATATTGACCCCTCCTCTCTTTCTAAAGTCATGAATGGAAAAAGAATCCCAGACTTAGAACTCGTTCAACAAATTTTAGAGAAACTCAATCAGAGTCCTGAAGAGATTGAAAAGATTTGTTCTAAAATAGAGCAAGAGAAGAATATTAAGTCCTTTAAAATCTCGACACCAAAAAAAGAATATAAAAGCACTCCAGAGATTGTTTTTAAAATTATCTCTGATCCGATTCATTACACTTTCCTGGAGCTGATAAAACTCAACTCAGGTGAGTTTGACACGCAATTTTTCACAAAAAAATTAAAAGTAAGCGACGAGCGCATTGGAGAAGTACTAAACAATCTTCAACAAGCCGGCCTTATAAAGATAGAAGATGACCATATCAGTGACCTAACTGCAGGTTTTTCAAGCCACGAGATAGGTCTTGAGCAGACCAACATGGCCAATAAAGAGTACCAAAAGTCTCTTCTTGAATTGTCCAAAGAAGCAATAGATGAAGTTGAAATGGAAAATAGGGACCACTCTGCAATTGTTTTTGCAACAAACCAAAGAAAGATCTATGAGGCCAAGGGTATTATAAAAAAGTTCAGACAAAGCCTTTGCGACTTCTTGGAAGATGTTGATGAGAAGGACTCTGTTTATGCCCTTCATGTTGGGCTTTTTCCAGTGACTAAAAAATAGACACACATGTAATTTTGCCACTTAGACTAAGAGATACTCCTCAACTGGGTGTAGAATTTGGTCATGAAAATTTTAATCTTAGCACTTTTTTTAACGACTTATACATTCGCCGGCCGTGATGGCAATGGTGGCAATGAAATAGCCCTCCGATTTACCCAAATAGCCGCCAATAGCTTAAATTTTTTAAGCTCACCAGGCAAAAACCCAACTAATATTGACCTTGAAAAACTGGAAGAGGCCATCCAAAAGACCCAAGTATATGTGGTTGGCTACAAACTGTGTGCAGATGACAGCGACAGGGAATGCCCTGACGAAGCAGGATTTGTCGCTAAAAACTACCCATTAAAGGGGGAAATTTTAATAAATGAAGGGAAGTGGCAAAAGCTCTCTCTAGAAGACAAGATTAGAATTGTGCTTCATGAATATTTTGGAATAATTGGACTTGAAGAGGGCAAATACAATTTGTCTTCAAACATAATTATCGCACTAGAACACAAAGAGGGCGAACAGTATGCATGTCAACTTTCTTTGATTAAAAATTCATATCCAACTCGAGTTTTAGGCAGTGAAGGTTTTATCGTTCACAACAGCAGTGTAAAGAGTATGGGTAAAAGCTCACAGATTGAAAACTCAAACTATGATGTGGTTTTCCGAATGGTCACTGCCAAGAACTATCTTCGCGGCACCGTTGAAATATCGGAAGTAGACCGGGATCTACCGTTTCTCTACGTCAAAAGTAAAAAAGAAATACTGTTCGAGAACGTGACATTTTTTAATGGAGAACCGATTGGTGTGAAAGTTTTCAAAAAAGATGACAAATTACTTCAGATCTCTTGTGTGCATATTTAAAATTACAACCTAGGGACTCTAAAAGACCTATTTATACTATTCATAGGCATGATTTCACCACAATCTTGCCTATTTTTTATAACAATCCTTTATAGATAAATGCTAGCTAACTCTCTTTTAAATATTTGAACATGCTCTAAATGTATGGAAGCAAAGCAAGCTAAAGATATATGTCTGGCAGTAAAGAAATGCCTTACTTAATCCTTACAGTTCACCTAAGAGCCTTTGCATTTCATTGGCCGGCATAAGATCGCCATTTTTACCTGCGACTTTTATGCCCTCTCTAAAGGTTTCAAGAGCAAGTGCTTTTTCCCCTGATTTCATATATGCCTTTCCAAGAGCAAGCCAGGCCACAGAATAGTTCTTTTTATGTTCTATAGCTTTTTTAAGATGTGCTATTGATTCTTGGTAGAGACCTTTTTCTAATTCAATCTCCCCTAGTCCGTAATTTGCTAGTGTATCCTCAGGATCAATTTCCAAAACTTGACGGTACATACCTTCACGCTTTTCGATCTCTTCTTTCTTTTTCTTTTCTTCTTCCTCTAGGCGTCTTTTACGATCAGCTTCATCACCAAGAACCTCAAATTGCTTGATCGTCGCTTGTGCCTTTTGATCTTCAGCCTTTTCAATTTCCCCAATCTTCATGTAATAAAGTGACATATTTGTGTGGGCCATGACCGATTTTTGGTTAAGCTTGGATAGCTTTTCCATATAGGCTATTGCTTCTTTATATCTCTCTTGTCTTCCGTAGAGAACACCTAGACTTTCATAAGCATCCTCAAAAGTTGGATCGACTTCAATCGACATTAAAAGGTATTTTTCGGCCTCTTCTTCATTCCCTTGTTGAAATAGCTCTACTCCATGATAATAAAAAGAGATCGACTTTTCCGAATATTTGTATAGTGGAAGGTTTTTAACAACCCCTTCAAACTCGAAAGGCGAATCAAAGTTAACTCTTAGTCCCTCAATCCTAGACTCTCTGTTAAGTGAAGCGAGCAAATGGCCATCAGCTTGAGATTGAGCCTTGCCAACTTTCTTTCCCTCTACTTTTAGGATCTCTGTTGAACTAATATCGATTTTATCATTCAACTCGACAACCACAGGCTTGAAGGCAGCTCCCCTTCTAGTTTCAATTTTACTGACTGTCTCTTGTCCTAAAAAACAGCCTTTTTCCTTGTCATAGGCCAGATCGATTAGGGTGGTGTTATTAATTAATTCAAACTCATGAATAGTTTCACCCCACACCGGATAACCAGTAAGGACTTTAAGTGTATGAAATGAATCTGCATTAACCAAAGGGGTGTCACTTTCACCAAAATTTAAAACAACTTTCTCACCAGCATAAAATCCATGCCAGCCAGCAACCGTTTCTTGCTTGGTTCCGATAATGCCGTGAACTGATTGATCTAATCTTTCTATCTCCACATCTTCGGCAATAAGATATTTTTCGAGCCTTTCCACAATTGCGTCTACAATATCCACATGAGAAAGAATAAAAAATTCATTTTCACTGGTTTTTAACAGTTCAAAAAAGCCAATAACTTTTGCAGACAGATCCAAAACAGAATTTAAATGAAAGCTTTGATCTTCAAGCTTAGAGACATCATTTGTTGTTTGATTATTTAAAAAAGTCTGAGCGTCGTCGCCTTTTACAGATATGACCTTATGGTTGGGCAGCAAGAACTGCCCTCCATGATAAACAACGTCTTCAACTAATAGGGGTATATTTTTAGACAGAGAAAGACTCCCCACACCCACAAGTGTTTGTGGCATTTGGATTATTAAAAACAAAACCTTTTCCGTTTAGGCCGTCCTTAAAATCCAGTTCAATTCCCTTGAGGTAAATTGAGGACTTCGGGTCAATTAAAACCTCAATTCCACCAAGAGAAATAATATTGTCTTTATCTTTTTTAGGTGAAAACTCTATTTTGTATTGGAGACCAGAGCAGCCTCCGCCTACAACCGCCAACCTTAGGCCAGTGTTGGGTCCAGGAGCCTCACTTTCAAAAATATTTTTGATTTGTGCCTGAGCTTTCTCAGTTATCTGAACAAGATCACTACCTTGCATATGCTTCTCCTTATTTATAAACAGGTTACTACAAAATAAGGCAAATGTTAACGTACTTTAACTCTCCAAGTAGTTAAAAATACTCCAGACTTTTTGAGCGATTTACTTTTTTCAATTTTAAGTATTTAATATTATTAAGGAATTTTTAAGGAAGTGCCCGTGAAAGTATATATTAAAGTTCAGCCTCCAGAAGGTGATGCTAAGTTTTATCCAATTTCTAATGAGCCAATAACCCTAGGTAGGACCTCAGCATCAAGAATCTCAATAAATGACGACCAACTAAGTGGTGTCCACATGAGATTCTATGTCCAAGGAAAGTCTGTTTTCATTGAAGACCTTGATAGCAAAAATGGCACTAGCCTCAATAATATAAAAATCTATCAACAAAGGTTCTGCGTGGGCGATCAAATCTTGGCAGGTGGAACAACCATTGAAATCGCAGGCCCAGATAAAAACTCAGAAGAAATTTTAAACCTTTTAAATAGAAACGGTACTGGCATTACTCTCAACCTTCAAAGCAAAGAAGAAACAAGTAGAAGATATGGAGGTAATGATGCCGCTGTCAAGTTCACTCGCAACGCCAAATTATATCACGGAGACAGAAAGTCCTTAAAAAAGAAGTCAAAGGTTAAGGCCGTAAATAATAGTCTTAAAGAAGTTTTAGCTCTATTGATAGATATATCATTGTCCATAGGGGTTTTCGCATTTGCACTTAAAATTGCTCCCAAATTTTATCCAGATCCTTTTAAATCTAATACTAACAAGGCGATATCCGCCTATTTTTCAGTTGAGCTACTTCCTGTGACGGTTGCTTGTTTAGTGTTGGCCCTCATTGTTTTCAAGCTCAACAGAGGCAATGGTGAAAAGGCGAGCTTTGGTGAGAAGTTAACAGGCCTTGATTAAGGCCTCCAAATTGTTTCCTTCTCTCCTAGCTTTAAATTAATAAATCGAGAGTAAACGAACAGAAAGTCCGATAATCTGTTGATAAACTGAATCGCATTTTCAGGAACCTCAGTCGGAGATTGCTTTGAAAATTGTACAAGCCTTCTCTCGGCCCTTCTACATACTGCACGTGCAATGTGGCAACTTGATGCGGCCATAGATCCATTTGGAAGAATAAAGTTTTTCAACGGCTCAAGCTCCTTGTCAAATTCATCCATTGCACTCTCAAGCTTTAAAATATCTTCATTTTTAATTTTTGGAAGTTTGTAGGTTTCCCAAGAACTTGATTCGCACGCAAGTTGTGACCCTAGATTAAAAAGAGCATTTTGTATAAACTCTATAAGTTCCGATCCTGGCAAATCTATCTTTTCATACTTTAGTGAACTGTGGATTGCTCCAATAAATGAATTTAGCTCATCCACTTCGCCATAAGTCTCAAGACGTAGATCAGCTTTGCTAATCCTGGTACCTCCAACAAGTCCAGTCTCTCCCTTGTCTCCAGTTTTAGTGTAAACTTTCATTTACATGTTTCTCCTATACTTGCCACCAACTTCATAAAGAACTTGGGTAATCTGACCAAGAGAGCAGTAATTTACAGTTTCAAGAAGTTGCTCAAAGATATTTTCATTTTTTAGAGCAACATTTTTTAATTTCTCAAGTTGTTCTTCGGCCTTGGCTTCATTTTTCTTTTTGAAATCATTCAGTCTATTGATTTGCTCCTCTTTCTCCTCTTGACTTGCCCTAGTTAGTTCAATGTCTTTTGTGAGTTGCTCATCAATATTGTCGGCAATGTAGGTGTTAACACCAATAATTGGCAACTCGCCTGAGTCTTTTAATGATTCATAGTATAGGGACTCTTCCTGTATCTGGGCCCTTTGATACATACTCTCCATAGCTCCTAGAACTCCGCCTTTATCTGAAATTTTTTCAAATTCAGTAAGCACAGCTTCCTCTACAAGCTCTGATAGCTCATCAACAATAAATGAGCCTTGCATTGGGTTGTCTGTCTTATTGAGGCCAAATTCCCGGTTAATAATCATCTGTATTGCCATGGCCCTTCTAACACTTTCCTCAGTTGGAGTTGTAATGGCCTCATCATAAGCATTAGTGTGCAAGGAGTTACAATTGTCACTCAATGCCAAATATGCCTGAAGAGTGGTTCTGATATCATTAAAATCAATCTCTTGAGCGTGAAGAGATCTTCCAGAAGTTTGAATATGGTACTTTAGTTTTTGGCTTTTAACACTTGCACCATAGCGCTCTTTCATTGCAATAGACCAAATCTTTCTCGCAACCCTTCCAATCACTGTATACTCAGGATCAAGTCCATTGCTAAAAAAGAAGGATAGGTTTTCAGCAAACTCATCAATATGCATCCCTCTAGAGAGGTAGTACTCAACGTAGGTAAATCCATTTGATAAAGTGAGGGCAAGCTGAGTAATTGGATTGGCTCCTGCCTCGGCAATGTGATATCCGCTAATAGATACAGCATAGTAATTTTTAATCGAGTTTTTAGCAAAGTACTGTTGCACATCACCCATCATTTTAAGAGCGAAGTCTAGGGAGAATATACAAGTGTTTTGTGCTTGATCTTCCTTTAAGATGTCAGCTTGCACTGTACCACGTACCTGCCTCATTACTTCAATTCGTTTTTCGGGATCGTTTCTCTCTTCGCTGCTTAGCTTCTGATTAATTGCAGTGTTCATAAACATTGCAAGAATGATTGGCGCTGGCCCATTTATAGTCATTGAAACCGAAGTGCTTGGAGCTGAAAGATCAAAGCCATCAAAAAGATCTTTCATATCCTGAAGAGTAGCGATTGATACTCCAGACTCTCCTACCTTACCATAAATATCAGGTCTGTGGTCTGGATCTTCACCATAAAGTGTAACGCTATCAAATGCAGTAGATAGTCTTTTAGATGGATCGTCTTTTGAAAGGTAGTGAAACCTTCTATTTGTTCTTTTCGGTCCCCCCTCACCTGCAAACATTCTTTTTGGTTCTTCGTCTTTTCTTTTAAAAGGAAAGATTCCGGCAGCGTATGGGAAAAAGCCTGGAAGGTTTTGAGTTCTTAAAAACTTAACCTTCTCACCCATACCTATAAACTTTGGGAATCCAACTCTAGAAATATTTTGGTGTGACAGTGACACATATTTTGTATCCACTTTAAATTCTTTGCCCCTTACCTCATATTTATAGGTGCCTTGTTCGTACTGAGAAACCGTTTCGTCGTACTCCTCAAGTTTCTTCCAGTCTTCTTGAGTCAAGACCGCACTAAGCTCTTTTTCTATTGCAGCAAGTTCATTTTTAACAGCTTCGGTTTTTGCAAGCTTTATAGAGGTTCTCACCCCGTCAATCTGATTAAATAGATATAAGAGCTTCTCAGTTCTTTCGTTATACTCTCTTACCGTTTCAGAAATACTTCTTAAATAGCCTGTCTGCTTTGCCGGAATGATTGAGTGTTTTATCTGTGGAAACTTTTCTTTTGGTAGAAGCTCAAGTTCCTCTTTCCATTCAAAATCAAACTCCTTTACTAAGTCGCAGAAAAAAGCATTAACTCCAACATCATTAAATTTTGAGGCCATCGTGCCATAGACAGGAAGCTCTTCATCCGCCGGACTGCCAGGGTGATTTGCAAATAGTTTGTGGTTTCTACGGTATTGCTTTCTAACATCTCTTAAGGCGTCTTCACTTCTTGGCTTTTCATACTTGTTAATAGCGATAAAGTCTGCAACTTCAAGCATTTCGATTTTTTCAAGCTGTGAGGCCGCACCATACTCGGGAGTCATTACATATGCACACTTGTCTGCAACTTGGGTAATTTCATCACTTGCCTGTCCAATGCCAGAAGTCTCAACGATAATAAGATCGTAATCAAGTGACTTCATGAAACTTGTTACTTTCGAAATCTGGGGAGAAAGCTCTGTTTTTGAATTTCTGGTGGCAAGCGATCGAACAAAGACGTTTTCAAAAGATGCACTTCCCAAACGAATACGATCTCCAAGAAGTGCTCCTTGAGTTTTTCTTTTAGTAGGGTCAACTGAAATCAGTGCTATTTTTCTTTCTGGATAATATCTGTGAAATCTCAAAAGAAGCTCATCAATTAAAGAAGACTTCCCAGCACCGCCGGTCCCAGTGATTCCAAAAATTGGAACTTGCCTCTCTTTTACTTCTATGGGCAGCTCCGCCTTGTCTTCAATATAAGTAATAACCTTTGAAACTTCTCTTGGGGCAAGGCTTTGGGTATTTTTAATTTTATTGAAATCAAATCCCTCTAAGGTACTCTCACTGGCCTTGGCAATCATATCGTCGATAATTCCCTCTAGCCCAAGCTTCATCCCATCCTGCGGATGGTAAATCTTGTTTATCCCATACTCTTCCAAAGCTTTGATCTCTGGTGGAGTGATTACACCACCGCCACCACCAAATATCTTTACATTGGCCGCACCTCTCTCCATTAAAAGGTCTTTGATATATTTAAAGTATTCATTGTGTCCGCCTTGGTAGGAACTCAAGGCGATTGCGTTTGCATCCTCACTGATTGCTGCATCAACAACTTCTTGCGCAGAACGGTTATGTCCAAGATGGATCACTTCCACACCTTTAGACTGCAGAAGCCTTCTCATTATATTTATCGAAACATCATGGCCGTCAAATAAACTGGCCGCTGTCACAAAACGTAATTTTGTCATAATAACTCACCACATCAACATCAGGTTAAAATTTTGAAAATTAATACCACACAGGGCTTCCAAGAGCAAAAATTTAGGACTCTAGTAGAGCTTATCAAGAGATGAAGTTGGCCGACTTTGACTAAGGCGCCAAGTCATCAAGACTACAACCGAGATAATCAAAGAGATGATCTGAGAAGTGCTTATTAAATCAAACCACACTCCTCTAATGCTATCCCCTCTTGCAAATTCAAAAACAAATCTGCAAAAGGCGTAAAAGCTTAAATACATGAAGGCCAAGTTCTTATGTCGAATTGATTTTTCTCTCATTGAATAGATACCAAAGATTACTAAAAAAAAGGCCTCAAGCAACTGCACAGGAAACCTATGGACTTCATGCAAGTGGATAGAGATCAAGCTTTGATGTGGTATTCCATAACAACATCCGGCCAAGAAGCATCCTACTCTTCCCAATGCGTGCCCAAAACATAGTCCCGGTATAAAGATGTTAAAGAATTTAACAGTCTGAGATGTTTTAATTCCAAAGTATAAAGTAAAACCTAAACCAGCTAGCAGCCCACCATAAAAGACAAATCCACCACCCAACCAAAAGGACTCTTCACTGGCCAAATGTCCGATTTTCACATTATCCGCACTTAAAAGGTATAGGAGTTTGGCACCAAGCCAACTTGAAAGAAAAACACCCATTAAATAGATATTTAAATACTTAAACTTGACCCCAAAACGACTGTTCAAGCTTTTTGCGATTTGGATGCCCAGTCCCCAAGCAACCCCCATCAGTAGAGGGTAAGAAAAGATTTTTAGGCCAAAGAGATCTAAGACGGGCATCATAGATCTAAGCGGTTTCCTCTTTGCTTTTCGCCTCCCGCTCTTGCTTTTTACTTATAAAAAAGTCAATTATGAGAAGACCTGCAGCAATTGTAATTGCAGAGTCGGCGATGTTGAAAGTCGCAAAATGACTATTACCCTGATAGAAATCGATAAAGTCTACAACATAATCAAGCCTAAACCTATCTATGAGGTTACCTATGGCACCACCCAAGATCAAAGTATATGCCCAGGTTAATATTTTTGGTCCACTGAGGGACTTAACGAGTAAAGTTGAAAGCCAAATACAAGCAATCACTGGAAGGGCCAAAAACAACAAATAGCGTGCCCAGTTTTCAAAATTTCCACCAAAACTAAACGCAGCTCCAGTGTTTCTGGCATAAGTAAAGTTAAGCAGCCCGTCTATAACCTTTACCGACTCACCTAAATAGAAGTTTGCCGAAACCAAATGTTTAGTCCACTGGTCTAAAATCACAATTGCAAATATAACCGCAATATAAAGTATCAAATTCTTTTTCATATTATTGGTAGTAATCCTTAGGGTTAATCTCGTACTTCTCTATTTTTCTTAGAAGTGTCTTTTTCGGGATATTGGCATTAAGTGCCGTTTGATTAATCTTCCCTTTATTTAGCTTCAATGCCTGCTCAATAAATTCTTGTTCAAACTTATCCTTTGCAGCCTGAAAATCTAATTTTATCTCTCCGTCTTCTTTTTCAGCAAAGGTAAACTGATACTGGGAATTATCAACCTCTGTTGGGTCTTTGTCTAATACGGAGTTTTGAATCCCTTTAAAGTCTATAATTGGGTCTTCTGACTCATTTTCGTGAGTTGATTTGTTTCCAGAGATAATTTTTTGTGGAAGTGAACTTTCCGAGATGTAGTCTCCACTCTCCATTATAAAGCAGTGCTCAATCGTATTTCTTAATTCTCTAATGTTTCCAGGCCAAGAATATTCTTGCATTATTTTAATTGCCTCAGGAGTTACACCGCTTACCTCCAAGCTATGCACATTATTAAAGTAGTTCACGTAATAGTTTACTAAGTGCGGTATATCAGATTGCCTCTCACGCAGTGGTGGAAGATATACAGGAAGAACATTAAGCCTGTAAAATAAGTCTTCTCTAAAATCTCCGGTTTTAATCATCTCTTCAAATGGCTTATGTGAGGCTGCAATAATTCTAACATCCACAGAAATTTCTCGGTTTGATCCCACAGGAGTAAATTTCTTTTCTTGCAGTACTCTAAGTAACTTAACCTGCATAGATGGAGAGATATCCCCGATTTCATCCAGAAATAATGTACCGCCTTCAGCGTATTGAAACTTTCCAATTTTTCGTTGATCAGCTCCGGTAAAGGCTCCTTTTTCATGCCCAAATAGCTCCGACTCGATCAAGTTGTCAGAAATTGCACCACAGTTAACAGCAACGAATTTATTGTCTTTTCTTGGACCGTTGAAATGGATGGCCTTGGCAACTAGTTCTTTACCAGTACCAGACTCACCTCTAATTAAAACTGGTGTATTAACCTTGGCAAGTTTTCCAATAACGTTAAATACCTTTTGCATTGAATTTGATTCGCCTACAAACTTGTCATCGTTCGAGTCACCCAATGAAAGAGTTGGAGCTGAAAATGCGGTAGTTTCAACCATTGATCTTGCTTTAAGTGCTCTCTTAATTAAAGCAACAAGATTGTCTGATGTTATTGGCTTTTCCAGGTAATTGAATGCGCCCTCTTTTACGGCCTTGACTGCGTCTGACACATTAGAATAAGCTGTTAGAACTAAGACAATAATAGAAGGGTCGTGTTTTTTAATCTCACTTAAGGCCTCAATACCATCCATTTCGGGCATGTTTACATCCATTACCACTAGATCGTATTTTTCTCTGTATACTGCGTTCACAGCTTCTTTACCATTATCTGCCACATCAACATTGAAGTGATGAAACTCCAGGGCCTGCTTTACCGATTGCTGTAAAACCTTGTCATCATCAACTACGAGTACCTTATGCATTTATTGCTCCCTGATTATTCATTTTTCAATTTTATCAAAAAAGTTGTTCCTTCATTGGGCTTGGATGAGACCTCAATGTGACCATGGTGCAACTCGATAAAGTATTTTACCAAATAAAGCCCAAGCCCTGAACCCTTAATTTTATGGCTATCATCGTTCTTTACCCGATAAAATTTATCAAAAATAAAGTCCAAATCTTTCTCATCAATGCCTTTCCCAGTATCTTTTATTTCGATGTATACCCACTGTTCATCATCCCAGGATTTAACAAAAACTTCGCTGCCATCTCCTGCATATTTAATTGCATTTCCAATTAAGTTTGCAAGGACTCTATTTATTAAGACCACATCCAACTTGATTGGATATAACGGAGCCAACTCAGTGTGTATTTTCATATTGTGGGCGTTGGCCTCAAATTTAAGTTTACCAACCGTCTGCTCAATCAAGGTGTTTATGTCCTTATTCTCCAGACGAAGGGTAATGTCTCTAGATTCAATTTTAGTTAAATCAAGGATTGATGTAATAAAATTATTGAGTTCCTCTGTTGAATAAACAATGTTGTCTAGCAATTCCTTTTGCTTTGGTTCATTTCGATACTGATTTCTCAGGATGTCTGCAATACCAGCAATTTTGGCGACAGGTGTTTTTAGATCGTGACTCATCAGTGAGATAAAGTTCTGTTTAAGCATATCCACCTTCTTAAGCATTTTTGCTTCTTCTTGGATCGCGTAGCGGGTTTGATACTCACCAATGGCCCTAAAAGGAACCCAGATATAGTAAACAACAAATATGCTTAAAATAATGTGGGACAGCTTTAGCCACACTCCACTACCGATGTACAAGAAATAGGCCAAAGAAAACATACTTAACATTATTGTTACTGTTATCAGTAGGCCTTTGGTGGGTTGCACTTTCGAAATTATAAAAGATAGAAGAATTGCTAACAATACTGCTATAAAATCAGTTATCCAATCGGGTGCCCTAATAACTGTCAAATCAGTAATTAGAGAGCGAATTATTTGTGCATGGACATTTATTTTAGGCGCTTTTACCTCCTCCTTGCCAAAAGGAGTGTTAACAAAGTCTCCAGCGTTGGATAAGTACTGTGAGCCTACCAAAACAATTTTATCCTTAAAGAACTCCTTGGGGAAGTTGCCCACTACGACCCTGTGAAACGGTATGCTTGTCACGGCATCATATGATGCAGGGTCTGCTCCGAATCGAAACATCGCAAATGTTGCGTCTGCTTCTCTGTTATAGTACGAGCCTTGATATTCTGCTGCCTCCAGGGTTTCAAGATTTTTTTCTTGTTGATATTTTCTAGCGATCCACAGATGAAGTGAGTCTTCCCCCGAGATATTTAAAATAACTCTTCTTGTTACATCATCCTTTGAGAATACATTCCCATCTTTATTTATCAGGGCCAAAGAATAGCCTAGGTCTGCCAAGTTCTCTGGAGGTATTTGCTCACCCCATGCATCTTTGTCAGTTCCAAATCTAAAGGTTCCCTCATTTTGAGAGTACTTTAAAAGCATATCGTGGAAGGTTTCTGCGTACTTTGTTTCCACCTTAGTTTCAGGCTCTAAAAATGGAATCAAGTAGGACACAATCCCAGGTTTTGCATCTAAGAGTTTATTTAAAAAGCGAACGTGTGTTGCGTAAGTGTATGGATAAATCTCTCCTAAAAACTGATCACTCTCTTCATCCATCGTAATTACAACAACTTCTTCAGGCTCTGATGCAACAAAGTCGGCCTTTGACCATAAGTCGTAAAAGATGGCGTCTAGAGAATTAAAGGAGTATTGAATTAAAATAAGAATGAAGATTATTGTAAAAAATAGTGGATACAGGTTGTTGTATTCAATGTTTTTAAACTTTTCTAGTAGCTTCATCAGTAGCTTCTTCTCAATTTTGCGTTTTCAACCACTGGAAAACTTTCCATGTAATGGACTATCATGCTTTTTGGATTTATATTTTCAAGTAAATGGTCAAATATAAACTGACCATAGTTTAGATCCGGGTTTATATCCCTAATTGTGTGAATTACAGGAGCGAGAGCACTATCACATTCCAACTCTGGAGTAGATCTTCCAAAAATAAGGATTGCGTCAAAATAGGGTCTAAATAAGGACAAGCTGAAAAGGCTTACAATTTTAAAGATTTTTGAGTTTGTACTTATAAGAAGAAGTTTAGACCAAAATGAATAAATGGCACCCATAGTTAGTACAACAAGACCTAAGGACTTGGTCATTCTCCAGGGAGCTGATGTTTTCTTAAAGCTAACAAGGTATTCCGCAAGAGCCTCTATTGATGTTGCATTAAGCTTTGCTGCAAGCTTTCGATCCAAGACAACAGACCACTCTCCTCGCGATTCGAAAACAAAACACTTCTGTGCCTTTCCAGAATATAGGTAGATTTTTGGTTGCTTCTCAAACCTTTTATAGGTCTCACTTTTAAGCTGTTGAAAGAGCTCTTGAAAATCGTTATCTATAATTTCAATTGCTCCCAAGAGAAACAATAATACCTTATCTATGTATAAGTAGCTGATACTCCACAAAAGAAACCACACCGCAAAGACAACGCCACGCACAACCCCATCAAAAATTAAAAATATAAATATCATCGGGAATATATTGGTGATGACCAGATGGTAAACAGATAGTAAAAGCTTCATTCCATTTTTGCCTTTAAATTTAAAAACTTAGCTATATTCTACCAAGTTTTGAAAGATTTCCTATCATAATTACAGTGTCTGAGCATAGCACTCGACATTTATCCTACAAAACGCTATAAAACACCTCGCTTAAGGTATTTATCCAAGCTTAGAGGGCATATGGACAAAGAAGAGCTGGAAGCTCTACTAGAGTTGAGGGAAATTCAAACGATTCAAGAGGGTCAGAATGACAACTTGTTAATCTGCGAATGCAACTGCTTAAGCGTAAAAGATTTAAAAGAAGCGTTATTATTAGGGAACTTACAAACAGTTGATTTAGATTTTTTAAAAGAGCAACTTGGCCTAGGGAGCGGTTGTTCCTCTTGCATTAAGAACTTTGGTTCTTGGTCAAAAAAAATCTTTTAGATGCTGTTTGAAGGAAAATTAGGAAGGAGTGAGTAATGTCTTTTGAAACATTATTATTTGGAACCGCGGGTGTGCCTAACAGTACAGCAAAAAAGAACAGTCCGGTAGACGGCGTCCAAAGAATTAGTGAGCTTGGCCTTGATTGTATGCAGCTAGAGTTCGCTCATGGCGTAAGAATGAAAGAAGAGGTATCTTCCGCTTTAAGAAAAGTATCTTACGAATTAGGTGTTCCACTTACTTCTCATGGGCCATACTACATTAACTTAAACGCAAGAGAGCAAGACAAGATTGATTCTTCTGTAGAAAGAATTATCCAAACAGCAAAGATCTCTGATCTTTGTGGTGCAGAGTCTATGACTTTCCACGCAGCCTTCTACATGAAAGACTCTCCATACGACGTTTTTGATCTTGTTGAAAAATCAATGAATGTTATTGAAGAGAGACTTAATCGTCTTGATATTGAAATTGAGCTTAGACCAGAACTTACTGGCAAGACTTCTCAATTTGGATCTTTAGAAGAGCTTATTTCTCTTACTAAGAATGTTATGAGTGTTAAGCCTTGTATGGACTTCTCTCACCTATATGCAAGAACTGGCAAGTACAACACTTATGAAGAAATTAAAGAAGTTCTTGATCAACTTGAAGTTGAACTTGGAGCTGACGCTCTTAAAAACATGCACATCCATGTTTCAGGTATCAGCTCAAACTCTAAAGGCGACTTGAAGCACCTAAACCTTGAGAAATCAAAGTTTAATTGGAAAGCAATGCTACAAGCTCTTAAGGAAAAAGATTGTAGAGGTTATATGATCTCTAACTCTCCAAACCTTGAAGACGACGCTTTGATGCTTAAAGAATACTACAACGCAATTTAAAAAAACACAGGCCTCCAACCGGAGGCCTTTTTTATGCCCCGCTAGCTCCGTAATTAGGAAGTACTCTCGCACTTGGATCTGCAACATCACAGTTCTCCCACTCTTTATTTGGCATCCAAAAGTCTTTTATCCACTTTGCCTTTCCAGGATAGAAACCTTCAAATATATCTCTATACATCAAAGACTCTTTTGTGAAAGGAGTACCAAAATCGTACTTAACTACACCCTTTTTAAAATCTACCTCCGTATAAAGCTCTTCAGCGTAGGCCTTAATGTAATCTACCAATGAGTGGCCAACAGCATCACTAAAGGCCGCCTTCTCTCTAAAAAGAATAGATAGTGGAAGGTAGTCACCTTCAAATGCTTTTCTTAAAAGATATTTCCCATGCCCATAAGAGTTCATTTTGAGCTTTGGATCCACACTCATTACATAACTTACAAAGTCTGAGTCGGAAAAAGGCACTCTCGCTTCAAGAGAGTGAGCACTAATACATCTATCCGCTCTTAAAACATCATAGATATAAAGCTCTTTCACTCTTTTCGCTGCTTCTCTTTGAAATTCCTCAGCACTCGGAGCAAAGTCTGTGTATTTATAACCAAAGATTTCATCAGACACTTCACCAGTCATAAGGACTTTAATATCTGTTTTCTCTTTTATGTGTTTACACACCAGATACATTCCCACACTTGCTCTGGTGGTTGTGATATCCCAGGTCTCCAGGTGATAAATCACCTCTCTCAGTGCCTTTAATACATCGTCTTTTGTGATAATTACTTCTGTGTGCTCCGATCCAATATGATCTGCAACTTCTTTTGCATATTTTAAATCAATTGCATCTTCACTCATGCCAATTGCGAATGTTTTGATAGGAGTCTTTGAATGCTTTTGAGCAATGGCGCATACAAGAGATGAATCGAGCCCACCACTAAGAAGAAAGCCAATTGGAGCATCACTATCCATTCTTTTTATAACTGCCTCTTCAAGCTTTGTTTTTATGTTGCCGCACACTTTTTCTAGGTCGTCTTTTAGATATTCATCTACATGGGATAGATCTAAATATGAAATGAACTCCCCATTCTTATAATAATGACCAGGAGGAAAGGGGGCTATATCTCTACACTCGCTTTGAAGTGCTTTTGCCTCCGAAGCAAAAGCTATTTCGCCTTCTTTAGTATATCCATAAAATAATGGCCTTATCCCCATTGGGTCTCTCGCAGCAAATACTTCTTCTGTTTTTTTATCGATATAGACTAAGGCATATTCTCCATCTAACTCAGCAACAAGCCCTTCAATCCCAACTTTCTCGATGATTGGAAGAATAACTTCGCAGTCGCTTTCGGATTTGTAATCAAAGGAGTACTTTTCTTTTAAGGAGCTATGATTATAAATCTCACCATTACACGCCACAGCATAATTTTCATTTAAAAAGGGCTGGTCTCCCTCTGTGCTTAAGTCCATAATCGCGAGTCTTTTAAATCCAATAGAGCTATCACCTACTTGGCTGAATCTTGTTGAGTCAGGGCCTCTGTGATGAAGCTTCTCTAGTGCCAATTCCACAACTTTTTTTTCTTTTCCCTTAAAATAAATAAATCCACACATTTCGTGCCTCCTAATTCATAAATAATCGGCAAAAACGCCACTTTAATCAACATTCAATACTTAATTTGGCTTATTTTTACGAAACTGATGCAAAAGGAGTTAAATTAATGATAAATTAAAGAATAGAAAGGTAATAAATGAAGGAAAACTACGAAATTGATAATTTAGATCGGCAAATTCTGGCCCAACTACTGAAAGATGCGAGAACTCCCTTCCTAGAAATCGCTAGAAAACTCATTGTTTCTGGTGGCACCATCCACCAAAGAATAGAAAAGCTTAAAAAAATGGGAGTCATTGAAGGAAGTAAGTTTGAATTGAATCTTCAAAAGCTTGGTTATGACGTCACTGTATTTTTAGGTATTCACCTCACAAACGCAAAAGATCTAAACATGGTCATTGAAAAGCTTAAGGCCATGCCTGAGGTAGTTGAGGCCCACTACACTACTGGTAACTATGCCCTACTGGTCAAGCTCCACACTAAAAGCATTAGAGATTTTCACGCCTTCTTAGCAGAAAGGCTTCAATCCATTGAGGCAATTCAATCAACAGAGTCTTTTATCAGCTTAGATCAACCAATTAAAAGAGAAATCACTCCGTAATTTTACATTAAAAAAGCCTCTCAGATTCGAGGCATTGCATAAAATGAACTTCACGACTCTACAGAATTAATCACACTGCACTTCAACTATATCTAGCGGAAGCTCATGAGTGCCAGTATACGCAATATATGTCCGTCTACTTAATCCTGGGTATAATATAGAAAACTTTCGACCAACTCCACGTTTTCAAGGGCCGCGATATCTTCAGAACATCTTTTAAAAAACTTCATTGAATTTACTGGGACAGGCTCAAGTTTTGAGCTGCTTTTCTTAAAGGTGATAATATCAAGTGCACCTGTTCTTTCATTATATAGCCTGCAGGCTCGCTCTAGAAAGAGCTGCCATAGAAATTAGCAGCATTAGACCAATTAATGTTTTTTCAATAATTAAAATCAATACAGCTTGAGAGTTGCAACAATTAAAAGGTAATTGCTCCAAATCCTGTTCATCGATGATTTTGAGATCTTTCCTACGGCCCCATGTCATTTAAATTATTTGGCCATCCGTCTTTTTTGTTCTA
>PBFR01000021.1 GCA_002718735.1 Halobacteriovoraceae bacterium
CCAGGATTTGTACCGTCACCAGGATTTGTACCATCACCAGGATTTGTACCGTCACCAGGGTTAGTTCCGCCACCAGGATTTGTGCCGTCACCAGGATTTGTGCCGTCACCAGGATTTGTACCATCACCAGGATTTGTACCATCACCAGGATTAGTTCCACCACCTGTAGGAGGCTCTATTAAGTCCGATGGCCCTTGAGGAACCGGAGGCAGTTGATCTTGGTACTGATCCATGTAAGTGTCAAAAATTTCCTTCTCGTAAAATTCTTCTTCCTGACAAGAAGAAAGAAGAACCATTGAGGCACCTAGCAAGAACAATGTTTTTAGATTTTTTGTTTTCATAACCATTCCTATCGAAAGTTATAGGACCATCATTTAGTTCTTTTTAGAAAAATGAAACTCCGGAAAAAAGTTCTGAAGACGCATTAATTCAGGTGTTTCAAAAAAATAAATGATGATTTTACTTGGTCGACACTTGTTTTCTTTTCGAGGGACGTTCCGGTTCAACATACGTACAGCTTGAAAACAAATGAATTAATCGGAAGTATGTTAGGTACTTGTATTATGCACTCAGGTGCTCACTGAATTCAATGCTCTTAACTATTTAAAACGGCAAAACAGCCTGAAATCGGTAGATTAGGGGGTATCTTTTTCCCTTGTTTTGCTGAAATTTAAAAAAAATTAACTGACAAAAATATCTGTCGATATGGATATAGATGTTAAGTTTTAAGAAAAAGTTAAATTTTTTTTCATCTAAAGAGCAATTTATTAATTGGTTCTTTACCCATCCAGACCACCGCTGGATTCTTTCCGATAGATATATCCAGGCAAACATTTTAGACTTCTTTGATACTTTTCCTTTAAAAATAATTAATAAAATTTATGAGACTCAGGAGGTCACTCTTCACCCTTCTAGTGGAATGTTTGCATGTAGTGTGCAGAATTCATCTAAAAGTGTGATTATTGTTTTCCCTGAATTAAAGAAGTTTTTGGGGGCTCCGTTCCCAGGTTGGGCACATGCAGTTCTTGCACATGAATTTGGTCATCTCTACCATGAACATGGCAAGAAGTGGATTGATCCATTGGAAGCTCAGGTTGAAGCTGATAGCTTTGCAATTGAGCTTGGCCACATGGAACAATTGGCAAACTTTCTAGAAGAAAGGCCAGAGTCTATAGAAAAAAGAACTAGATTAAGCTATCTAACCAGCAAATATTTTCAAAACCACTAAAGGCACTCTGTCTTTATATAGCTATCTGCAGAGGCATCGATCATTATTTCTTTCTCAACCTGGTCAGACAAGTTTTGATTTATGATTATATGCTTTTCATCTTTCTGAACAATCTTCCACACAATGGCTGAGTCGGGCTTTTGAACGCAATCACCAATTTCAAGTTTTCTTTCATTACAGGCACTTAATCCGATTAATAGTAAAGCAATGCTCAAAGCTTTCATTTATTTCCCCTTTTTGTATAATTATAGCTAAAAAAAAGGAGAGGTTAATGGCATTTTGGGAAATTTTTAAAAAAGAAGTAGAGGACTCAGGCCATAGCCAACTCCGAAATGAGTTAAGGGAAGAATTGCCTGAACTTTCTGATGAGAAAGCAACCGAAGTCGCTTGCATTGCTGGTCTTATGGCCAGAGTGGCATATGTTGACTTTAAGCTGGAGGATCGAGAACTAAGTCATATTAAGTCCTCTTTGAAAGAATGGACTAACTTAGAGGATGAAGTTGTCCAGAGAATATCTGATGTTGCCATTAGACATATCCGGGAGTTGGCGGGACTTGAAAATCATTTATATGTGTACCCACTTAGAGAGATTCTGGATAAACAACAGAGATTTAACATTGTCGAGGCACTATTCGCTCTTGCTGCTGCTGATGAAGTCGTTGAAAATATTGAGTCTGAGGAAATAAGGCTAATTGCTAGTGGACTTGAGCTTTCTGATCAACATTTTCTTGCGGCCAGGGCCAAGGTTATTGGGCATTTAAAGGCCTTGCAAAAATAACTGCCTAGCTCCAGCCTCAACATTAACTTCGTGTATAATTAAAAAGTGTTTATTAACTTTATGGGAAAATCACAAGTATGGGACACTCTGCCAAAAAACAAAAGACGATAACAAAATCTTATGGAAAATTTGACTCAATAGATGGATCTCATCCTTTTAAAGCGGCCGTCCCTGAGGGCTTCATTGATTACCCTGCTCGAATTAGAAGAGGTGGTAAGGTGGCCTTTTTTAATTACTGTCTTGCTAAGGAGATGGGCCTCATCCCAGCATCTCATCAAGAAAAAATGGATAAGGAGCTTGAAAATAAGCTTTTAGAGACCTTTGGAATTGTGATTATTAATGAATTTGACCAAATGAACGGCAAGAGGTTCAGTAAGAAGGATCTTAAGCCTGGAAAGTATATGGCAACTAGGTACTTGCAACTCCAGCATGAGGACAAGACTGGTAGAACTAGTGGTGATGGGCGCTCCATTTGGAATGGCCAAATCAAGCATAAAGGTGCAACTTGGGACATTAGCAGTTGTGGGACTGGAGCGACGGCCCTAAGCCCTGCTACCGCAAAACACAATCGATTCTTCGAAACTGGAGATCCTACTATTAGTTATGGTTGTGGCTATGCGGAGCTAGATGAAGGTCTTTCGACTGCACTCTTTAGCGATATCTTTCATCGAAACAAAATAAGCACTGAGCAAACATTATGTGTCATAGAGTATGAAAAAAACTACTCCATCAATGTCAGGGCACATGGATCTTTATTTAGGCCATCTCACTTCTTTGGATATCTAAAGCAGGGCAACTACGCAAATTTGAAGTCCAGCATCGATTACTATATTGATAGTCGAAGAGAAGATGACTCGTTTAGTGACTGCCCAAAGAGTAAGAAGAAATATGACTACCTTCTCGACTACATATGCAGAACATTTGCAAATGTTACAGCCGTTTTTGAGGATGAATATATATTCTGCTGGTTGGACTGGGATGGAGACAACATTTTGATGGATGGTGGGATTATTGACTATGGCTCTGTCCGCCAGTTTGGTCTTTTTCACCATGAGTATCGCTATGATGATGTTGAAAGGTTCTCTACCAATATTTTGGAGCAGAAAGAAAAGGCTAAAAGAATTGTCCAAACATTTATTCAGTTAGTGGATTACTTGAAAACAGAAGATAAAAAACCGCTTGATAGTTTCAAAAAGCATCATGTCCTTGAGAAGTTTGAAGAGGTTTTTAATCAAAGAAAGAATTATAACTTGCTAAAAAAAATGGGGCTTGGTGAAGGTGCGATCGAAGTGTTGCTTACCAAACACTCTGGCTGCGTCGAGGACTTTAAAAAAGTTTTTTCTTACTTTGAGCGAGCGAAAAGCTCCAAAGGTCTTTCACGTGTAAGTGATGGAGTTTCATGGGACGCTATTTTTTGTATGAGAGATCTTTTGCGTGAATTGCCACAAATTTATTTGTCTAGAGACGAACATATCAGTGATATGGAGTTTATAGAGATAATCAGGTCTAATTATGCCACTGAGCGAGATCTTGAAATTAACTCCTATAGGAAAAGAAGGATAAGAGAATTTCAGGACTTGTACTCAAAATTGATTGAATTTTCATGCAAGGAGGATGGCACTCCAAAAGAAAAGCGTCTTTTGGAAATGACAATGCGTTCAGCTGTGATTAATAAAATGGAAAGAGTTACTGGAGATGCTATTTCGCTTATTGTTGACTTAATTATGAAACAAAGAAAGAAATTAGGCAGCGATGAGGTATATAAACTATTTAAAAAATTCTCATCCTTTCAGACAATGGATCCTTCTGGTCAAAGTATTCCAAATAAGAAGTTTTGGAGCAGCAATCTCATGAGGCAATTTTATGAAATCGTTAAGGAGCGCAGAGAGGGAATATGAAGCTAGCCCTTTATAGTGGCGGACACGATTTCGAAAATTTAGGCATGGATAAAGCTCTACTAGATGCCATTGGTAAGAAAAACCCCAAGTTTGCTTTTATCCCCTCATGCTCCTACTTGAGCCATCTCGAATTTAGAGAGTTTGTCTCCCAGTACCGCAAACATAAAGTTAAGAAATTTATACACTTTCCAATCGACACACCCTTTAGCAGTGTAATGAAGGAAGAAGTCTTTAGTGGGGATGTTATTCACCTTTCGGGTGGAAACACATTTTACTTTTTAAAGCATCTACGAAAATCGAAAATGCTCTCAGAGCTAAAAAAATTCGTGGAACGTGGGGGAGTCTTAACCGGTCTTTCTGCAGGTGCTATTATCATGACTAAAAATATAAATACTGCGAGTTTTCCTTCGTTTGATCGAGATGAAAATGAAGATAACGTTAAAAACCTAAAGGGGATGGGACTTGTGAATTTTGAGTTCTTTCCACATTATAAAAATTCTACCAGATATGATAGAGAACTTTTAAGCTACTCAAAAACCTCGAAACGGCAAATCTATGCTTGCCCTGACGGTTCCGGAATCGTTATGAATGAGGGGCGGAAGACATTTGTGGGGAAGTGTTACTGCTTCGTCAATGGTGAGAAAATTCTGTTGTAAAGCATTTGTTGAGCTTGAAATATCTTCTACTTTTATAGGACCATTTTTTATAAGTATGTGATCTTGATATAACTTCGGTAAATAACTTACTGGAGGAAATATGAAGGTTTTATTATTAATGTTTGCTTTGCCACTTTTGGCAACAGCTGGGGTTCCCGAGGAAAGGGCCATTCCCATTGAGCATGTCTATATTCCTAGTGGCTTTGATGACAATGACAATGTTGAAATCGTTATAACGGGATTCTTGCCGAATTTATGTCACAAGTCTCCTTCGGCCAGTGTAAGTATTACAGAAGGACAAGTTGATATCAAAATGACTTCTTTGTATTATCATGAGAGCAATCCATTCTGCCCTGAAATGGTTGTGCCTTTTACTGAAACGGTTCAACTTGGACTTATGTCGGCTGGCGATTACAACGTAAGCATAAATGAAAATAGTGAGTTTGCTTCTTCGTCTTTACTGAAGGTGGCAAGGGCATCAAGCTCGGCGGTTGATGAACATCATTACGCGTATGTAGACTACGTTGACAAGCAACCAGGCAGTAATTTGGTGAAACTGAAGGGCTATCACGTAAGTGATTGTTTTGTTCTGGATTCAATTGATTATTATACCAATGGAAAGGATACTTATTCAGTTTTACCTAAACTTAAACAAGTTAAGGAAATTTGTCCTTTAAAAATGACCCCATTTGAGTATGAGTTTGAAGTCCCACAAGAGCTTAATATTCCAAAGGTTCTCCTGCATGTAAGAACTTTAAATGGGAAGTCCCATAATACGATATTTGTTAATCCAACTAAATAATAACGAAAAGAATTTCCGCTCTAAAGGTAGCCATTTTTTATCCGATAAATTTATTAATTTAAAGGATTTGAAATGGCTATCTCAAAAGAAGATTTTGCTAAACTTATAAAGTCGGCCGTAGCCAATGGTGTGAGTGACATCCATATCAGGACAAATGAAAGACCATGCTTTAGGCTTAGGGGAGATCTCGTACCTGTTAAAATTAACCCATACACTTATGACGATGTTATTGATGTCGCCAGAATTGTGATTAAGGATGAAGAAACTCGCAACCAAGTGGAAGAGTTAAAGGAACTGGATGGCTCATTCGCAATCCCTAAACTATGTCGACTTAGGTACAACTATTTGCGCTATCAAGGAAAAGCAGGTCTGATTTTAAGAATTATTGATGCAACAATTCCTTCTTCAGAGGATTTGAAGTTGCCACCTGTAATTAATAAAATAGCACTTGCTCATAAAGGGCTCGTGTTGGTGACAGGTGCGACAGGCTCAGGGAAGTCTTCAACTCTTGCAGCAATGATAAATCATATCAATGAAAACGAAGCGGTACACATCCTTACTCTTGAAGACCCTGTTGAATTTATTCATCCAGTTAAAAAGGCCAGAATTACCCAAAGAGAGATTGGTGAGGACACCGATGACTTCGCTAGTGCTCTAAGGTCGGCCTTAAGGCAGGATCCTGACATTATTTTAATTGGGGAAATGCGGGATGCGGAAACGATTTCGATAGCTATTAAAGCTGCTGAAACTGGACACTTGGTATTTGGTACGGTGCACACGACAGATGCCTTAAATACTGTCGGTAGACTAATAAGTATGTTCCCGCCTGAGGAACAAGATGCTGTGCGGGCAAGAATCGCAGACAATTTATACGCCACTGTAAGCCAAAGGCTTCTTAAAACCAAAGACGGAAAGGGAAGAGTTGCAGCACAAGAAATCATGATTACCTCTCCCGGGATACGTGAGGCAATTCAAGACCCAAATAAGATCGAAGAAATTTATACTTACATTCGAAAGGGTAAGCAGGGTGTGGGGACACAAAGTTTTGACCAGCATATTACCGATTTATATAAGGCCGGGAAGATAAGTATTGAAGAGGCCAGAGCAAACGCATCGTCACCAGAGGATTTTGAGAGAAATCTAATGTTTGGAGATGAAGAATAATCCTGTCATTTCTTTTGTAAGAATAGTGTCCAAGATGAACCATATCAGTACTAAGCTATTGAATTTTTGGATGGTGCAAAATCGCACCATCCCACATGCCTACATTCGGTCCTTTTTTAGATAAGAATTTTAATTGTAATTTGAAGTTCATTTTGGTCTTATTTAGTCAGGAGAACAAAATGAAATACTTTGTTGCAATCTTTTCGCTTCTTTCCACTTGCGTATTTGCCAAAACCTTTACAGTCATGTCCTACAATGTTCAGAACTTGTTCGACTCCAAACATGACGTTGGCAAAGATGACTATACCTACTTGCCACTTTCACTCAAAAGTAGCTCTCCTGAAGTACAGAGGCAGTGTAATCTTATTCAGAATGAATATTGGAGAGAGTCCTGCCTTAAAACAGACTGGAGCAAGCAGGTTGTTAATGAGAAAATCTCAAATCTTTGTAAGGTTATAGCATCCACTTCACCTGAGATAGTTTTTTTACAAGAAGTTGAAAATAAATCTATCTTGAAGAAGATGTTTGATTCCCCTGCTTGTGGAAAGGACTATAAGTATTTATCTCTTTTAGAAGGGCCAGACTCTAGGGGCATTGATGTGGCAGTGGCCTCCAAGTTTCCTATTGTTTCTGAAAAGCTTCACAAAGTTGATCTCGAAGGAATTGCAAAGCCCACTAGAGGGATACTTGAGGTCAAGATCAATATTAATGGGAAATCTCTAACGGCCTTTACAAACCACTGGCCAAGCCAGGCCAATCCATCAATGGCCAGGTATAAAGCAGCAGAACTTCTCGTTGAAAGAGCATTAGGGGTGAATTCTGATATCGTCGTCGCAGCAGGTGATTTTAATACCATTTCCTCCGATAGTCCAAATGGCATCAACTTAGTTGTAAGACCACATACATATGATTCAGAGTTAAAAGCACGTGAATCTGGAGTGAGAGTTTTTCCAGGTAGTCACTGGTATCGTGGACACTGGGGAAGTTTGGACAAGATGTTTGTCTTTACACAGGCCAGTGGAAAGATCATTCCCGATTACAAATCATTCCGAATTTTATCTGCAGATTGGATGTTGAGAACTAGGAAGTGGACTGACTATGATACTGGTGAAGTGAGCTATCATGAGGTGCCCAACTCATTTTCATGGAAAAATAGGCAGGGTTTTTCTGATCACCTGCCTTTAGTTATGAAATTTTCTTATTGAGCTGCTTTAAGGGGAATTGGCCTTACCTTTTCCCTTCTTTCTTTTAATAGAATTTCTTCAACTTTCTGAACAAATGCCTCGCCATTAAAAGGCTTTGCAATAAAGTACCTAACTTCCTTTTCCAAGGCCTTCGCGATAGTGTCTTTGGTGAAGTTTCCGGACAAAAACAAAAATGGTGTTCTAAGGTTTTTATCATCCTTAGATGACCTTAAGTGCTTTACGAAGCTAAGTCCGTCCATTTTAGGCATCTTAAAATCTGAAATGATTAGATCAAATTTTTGGTTTTGTGCCTTTGTGATTGCTCGGTGTCCGTCCTCTGCCTCAACAATGAAATCAAAGCAATCCATAGAGTGTAGAAACTCTTTAAGCATCTCTCTGATATCTGCCTCATCATCGACAATTAAAACACTGACTCTTTCCCCTGGTTTAACTGTAATAGGCATTTTTTAAATCCTTGTTCTTGTTAGCGTTTCTTAATAATACTAAAGAAAAAAATTGGTGCCATCAATTTTAATATTTTGAAATTTTGTATACAATCAGCCCACATGAAGCTTACTAAAACACCTGTTTTCAAGACCTTACTGATGATGGCCCTTCCAATGAGTTGGGGAATTTTTTCCGTAATCGGATTTAATTTGGCCGATACCTATTTTATTGGCAACATTGGAAAAACTGAGCTTGCCGCAATTAGTCTGACTTTTCCTGTGGTGACCTTCTTTGCAAGCATGGCATTGGGTGTAGCAACAGCTGGATCTTCTATAATATCGAGAGCTCTAGGTAGAAAAGATTATGAACTTGTTAGAAGGTTAACATCAGACACTTTGATATTTGCTCTTCTGTTGGTCGTGATATTTGTTTTTATCGGGCTTTGCACAATGGAGCCTGTTTTTCGCTTGCTTGGAGCAGACGATAAGCTCATGCCCATTATTAAAGATTACATGAGTATCTGGTATCCAGGAATGGTTTTTGTAGCTTTGCCCATGGCCGGAAATGGAGCAATTAGAGCACAGGGGGATACAAAAACTGCATCAATAATTATGATGGTTGCCGCGATTACAAATGTTATTCTTGATCCTATTTTAATTTTTGGTCTTGGACCAATACCATCCATGGGAATAAAGGGAGCAGCATGGGCAACTGTTATTGCTAGGGCCTTCACAATGATTGCCTCAATTGGTGTTCTTCATTTTAAATATAGAATGTTGGATTTTCGCTTTCCCAAAGCATCAGAGGCTATCTCTTCATGGAAAAAAATTCTCTTTATAGGCATCCCGGCTGCAGGAGCAAATATCATCACTCCGCTTGCTCTTAGTCTCTCAACTGCAATTGTTGCGAGGATGGGGCAAGAGAGTATTGCTGCCTTTGGGGTTGTTAGCAGAATTGAATCATTTGCTTTAATCTTTATATTAGCAGTTTCCAGCTCCATGGGACCAATTGTGGGGCAAAATTTTGGCGCCCAAAAAATAGATCGAATCAAAAAAGCTCTAAATTCAAGTATCATGATAGCCCTTGTTTGGAGTGCTTTTATGGCCTTTGCTCTCAGTAACTTTGGAAGTTACTTGATGCCGCTATTTAATGAAGACCCTGAAGTTGTGTCCTTGGGAGCGTTATACTTTCAAATTGTTCCAATATCTTTTGGCTTTTTGGGAATGCGTTTGATCGCCTGTTCTTCATTCAATGCAATGGGAAAACCATTTTCATCAACTTTATTGGTTATCTTTAATATGGTTGTATTATATCTCCCTTTGGTATTCTTAGGCTCAAAGTTTTATGGAATGAAAGGAGTCTTCTACGCAGGAGCTGTTTCAAACTTAATTGCAGGTATTGTTGGATTTTACTTTATAAGGTCGGCCATAAGGCTACATGACGTTTCTTAGCGCAATCTAACATTTGCTGTCTTGCTATAGGTGATCTCACTATCTCCGTTTATAATTACACTTATCAAAAAATAAGAACACGGAGGTTCTAATGATTTTTAAGACTCTTTTGGCAGGGGTAGTGGCCTTGTCCGCTCATGCAACAACCCCTCTAGTATTTCCACCTTTGGATATCCACAAATTACATCAAAAAGAATTGGCGAATGAAAAACTTGGAGAGGCTCCGAGATTTGCAGTTGTAAGAAACGTTAGTGTTAAACCTCAGTCATTTGAGGAGAGAGATGGACTTTTAGTTTGGAAGCAGCGAGTTAGGGCTCTTAATGCAGTTTCTCTAAATTTTGCCTTTGAGAAGTTTAAACTAACGCCGAATGCAAGACTTTCAATTTATGCCACCGATTTCAGTGTGAGCGTCAGAGACTTTACAGCAGAAGACAATAATATCCATGGTGAGTTGTGGTCTCCAGTAATTTTGGCCGAAGATGTTACTATTGAACTGTCAATTCCTGAGTCGGAGCTTGATGAATTAGAGCTTGAACTTACGAGAGTCAATCAGGGCTTTAGAACATTTTCTCAAACCACTGAAAAGGCAGGCTCGTGCAATGTAGATGTTGTTTGCGAAGAAGGAGATGAGTGGCAAAAGGAAATCAATTCAGTAGGAGTTATTTCAACTGGAGGGAGCACTTTTTGCACCGGATTTATGGTTAATAATACATCAAATGATCGTACGCCTCTTTTTATGACTGCTGCACATTGTAGAGTTCGTGAGTATAATGCAGCCTCTCTTGTGGTGTATTGGAACTATCAATCACAACAGTGTGGTGGTTCAAGAAACGGTAATTTGGATCAATTTAACACTGGTTCACAGTTCTTGGCAGCTAGTGCAAAGTCAGATTTCGCTCTAGTTAAGCTTTTAAATAACCCAGAACCTGAGTGGAATGTAACATATGCGGGTTTTGACGCTAGAGATTTAGATACTTCTTCAGCAACAGCAATCCATCACCCGGCCACTGATGAGAAGTCTATTTCTTTTGAATTTGACCCAACTACTACAACTTCCTATTTAAAAGACAAAGTTCCAGGAGATAGCACTCACATAAGAGTTGAAAACTGGGATGTGGGAACAACTGAACCGGGTTCATCGGGTTCACCACTATTTAACGCTGAAAAACGTGTTATCGGACAACTTCACGGCGGTTATGCTTCATGTAGATCTGCAACACCTGACTGGTATGGAAGGATACACACTTCTTGGGAAGGAGAAGGTGTTCCTGAGAAGAGGTTGGTTGACTGGCTTGACCCTGGAAAAACAGGGGACTTGATAACTGACACAATCGAGTAAAGTATAATTTGAGACCTCGATTCTCGGGGTCTCATTTTCCTGCAATGACATTTCGGTCCACATCTTTTAAAATATCACCTTCTATTAACGTACGATAAGTTGGGATAATTTTGGCTGACCTTAACCGCAATGACTTTCTTTTTGGTTTACTAAAACGTGGGTTCCTTTTCTACCTACTACTACTTTTCATCATGGGAGCTGCCAGGGTATTCTTTATATTTTATTATGCTCCTCAGGGATTGTTAGACTCTAATCAAGCAGACCTTTGGAAGGCCTTAACTATGGGGCTTCGATATGACACAATGGTTGGTTCATATCTATTAGCGCCATATGTATTGCTTTCGATTTTTGTATCAATCTTTAGGTCAAGAAAACTTTCTAATTCTTTAGTGAGCATAAGCTCTTTTTTCTATTTTTTAGCAACACTCCTAGTTATATTCTTTGTTGGCTCAGATCTCGCTTTTTATAATTACTTTCAAGACCGATTGAATATTTTATTCTTTGGCATCTTGGAAGATGACACAAAGGCATTGGCAACAACTCTTTGGAAAAACTATCCCGTTCACTACTACCTCGGAGCAATCTTGGGACTTTTCACGGGAGTTTGGATTGTTTGCAAAAAAATCTTCAAATCCTTTGATAGAAGAAGGTCATTTTTTCAGCCAGGCCCTCTAAAGTTTATTTTTCTATCCGTTTTTCCTGTAGTCCTAATTTTTGGCGGAGCAAGAGGGGGGTATGGCGACCTAGTTTTATCTCCTAAGTATGCAGATTTTTCAAAGAGTCTTTTTTATAATCAATCTGCACTAAACGGAATTCTTACCTTTAAAAATGCCTATAAGCTAAGAGAAAAAAGAAGCTCTAGTGAATACTCTCTTGAAAAAGAAATGGGGTATAAAAAAATACACGATGCATTCTCTGAATATCTAGGTTATGACACTAGTCCTACTAAGGAGCAATACCTTGTTAGGCTATTGCAAAGAAGAACGCCCGTAAATGAAACGATTGAAACTGCACGACCTCATGTCGTTGTTTTTATTATGGAGAGTTTTGGAGCAAACTGGATTCAATACAACACTCAAAACTTTGACTTTCTTGGCCCTCTGAAAAATCATATCGAACAAGACATGTATTTTAAAAACTTCATTTCTTCAGACAACGGGACTATTGGGTCTTTAATGACAATTGGGACCAATATACCAAATAGGCCTGGGGCAAGGTTTCTATCTGAAAGTCGCTACATGCAAACAGAACTAGAATCTGCATCTCATCTGCCTTATAAGGAAAATGGTTACGAAACAAGTTTCATATATGGTGGTAAATTGGGTTGGAGGGGAATTGGAAAATTCTTCAAGCACCAAAACTATCATCATGTTGAAGGCGAAAGTCACATAAGAGAGTCCTTGAATTTAAAAGGCAGATCCGGCACCGAGTGGGGACTATATGATGAGCATTTATTTAATTACGTTAAAAAGAAGCTTGTCGAGGCTAAACGACCTCAGTTTATCTTAGCCTTAACCACAAGCAATCATCCACCATTTGAAATGCCAGCAAATTACATTGCTCCTTCAAAACTTGAGATTCCCAAAGAACTTAAAAGCAAGATTGCTAGAGAGGAAGGAATGTTTTTAAAGAGGTTTCAGGCCTTCCAATATTCAAATGTATCCTTATCTAATTTTTTGGAAGATATTAAAACTGGGGATCTGGCACAAAAAACTGTTGTTTCATTCACTGGAGACCACAACTTTTGGGGATTTATAAACTATGATCTTAAGGATGCCTTTGCCAAGTACCAAGTGCCATTTTATATCTATGCACCTAAAAGCATTACTCCTAAGGAGTACAACAAAGAAAAATTTGGGTCCCATGAGGATATTTTTCCAACTCTATATAATTTAACTTTGTCTGATACATCATTTTTAGCTTTCGGAGAGGATCTTCTTTCACCTTCTGATAGTTTTGCGCTAGGCACTTCTGTTTATGCTGGAAAGAGTGGATTAGTACTTGGCGGTCAGATATACAAATGGTCTGAGGCACCACTAGTTGAGGGCAAGTCTGATGTGGCCGTTCCTGTGCTTAATCGCGTTTACCGCTCATCTTTAAGCGTTTCTGATTTCTATTTGAGACATAAGTTCAGTGAGAGTCTAGGTAGGTCAAGACACAAGACTGGGCATCCCTAGGTACATTTATAGACTCTAGTTTGCTATTTATATCAAATTTAGTGATGCTCGTATGTTGTTTTTCTGAACCTATTTTTTGATTCTTATCATCGAAATATTCGAATTCAAAAAATGCGTTGAAATTTGCTGTCTCATCTTCCAATAAAGGTAAAATGTTTGCTATCGCATTTTCATCTTTTAATTCACAGGTCGTTTCATAACTCTTATTTTTTACTGAAAACGCTCTTTGGGAGAGGAGGAGGTTGCTAAGCCCTTCTTGTTGTTTTTGAACTTTAGCATTAAGCTTTGGGGTCGGGGATGCGACCATTAACCTTGCGTTCTCTAGAGCTTTTGGATCTCCATAGTTTTCGCATATGTCCAAGTCTATATTTTTAAAATCTTTTGATAGTTTTGAGACATGCTCAGGTGAACAATACTTTCTCAAAGCAACTTCGTAATTCTTTTTGAAATGGTTAAGAAACTTTTCCGAGGAGTAGTGCTTGGAATGATCGCAAGCATTTGCTTCAATATCGATTGGCCCTGGTGCTTCAAGGTTTTTTGCCAGCTCAATGGCCTTTTCTTTTGCGCCTGTGTCTGAGCAGTGATTAGTTTTTAAACCGGCACATGATATTGAAAGTAACATCAGAAAAAGGGTCTTCATTGGGAACCTCTTTAAATTTGATAAGCATTCTGTCTCAATTGGTGATCGGCTATTGTTAACTTGGCCATAGCTTCCACTACAGGTAAAACCCTAGGCAAAATGCATGGGTCATGTCTTCCTTCTTTGGCCTTTTGACCTACTGTTGATGGTGCCCTAAAAAACAGAGTCATAACCAGTTCTTCTCCATTCGAGATACCACCCTCAATACCACCAAAGTTATCTCGTGTCTGAGTAGCGACACTGCCTGGGGTGTGAGTGAAGTCTTCGCCAATCCCAAAAGTGACTCCAACACATGATCCTATGCTGGTCATTGCCTTGGCAAGGTCCGCCTTAAGTTTGTCAAAGACAGGCTCTCCAAGTCCAGCTGAAAGTCCTCTGATATGGAGCCTGACTTTGCCACCAGCACTCTCGCCATTTTTTTTGAGATCTAGAAGGTATTTTTCAATTTCTTCTTCTTTTTCTGGCATACCAAAATGTAATTTTTTAAACTCAGTGCTAAACGGGTCAATTTCACCTGACTCAAATTTAGCTATTTTTGAGATATACGCTTTAAACTGGACATCTTTTAAAACTAGACCTGCAAAATATCCGCCTGCAACTCTGGCAAGGGTTTCTCTACCACTTGCTCGACCCCCTCCACGATGATCTCTGTGACCAAATTTTTGAGTGAATGTTATATCCCCATGTCCAGGCCTTGCCATTTCTTTGTCATAGTCTTGGCTTCTCTGGTTGGTATTTCTGACAATCACTGCAATTGGTGTTCCTAAAGTTTTACCTTCAAAAATCCCACTTAAAACCTCTGCTTGGTCGGCCTCATCTCTGGCGGTCGTTACATTTAATCTACCTGGACGTCTTCTATCTAGAAGTTCTTGTAAATCCTCGAGTTTAAACTCGAGTCCTGCCGGCACACCGTCAACGACTACGCCCAAGGCCACACCGTGGGACTCGCCAAAAGTTGTTATTGAAAACAGTTTGCCAAAAGTATTTCCTCTCATGAGACGCCTTTTCTAAAAGATTTAATTTGTTCAACATGTAACTTTTCGTGAATTTTAAGCAAAAACCTTAGTGAAAAAGACCAGGTGAGGCCTAGGAAAAACTAATGTAGGGGGGCTATTGTGCAAACCAGCAGGAGGACCTTTTAGATGGGCTCCTAAAGGTCTCATATCTGCATTGAAGGCTCGGATAGCTGTCAGTTGTACGCGAAACAGGAGGAAGTTCTACACCCTCTCTTAATAGGCTTTGACTCATTGTTGAAGTGGAAAACGGCATCATTGATTTGAACATATGCCACCCTGCCGCTTCAACTCTGGTAGCTAGATCATCAAATTGAACTCCTAGGTGGGAGAAGTATCTGGGTAGGCACTCAGAAGCAGCAAAAAAATCTGCTTGTCCCTCTTTAGAGAGGTTTTGAGAGCCTTTTAGCTCTTGGAGTGGAGCTCCGCCCAGAATATGACCAATTTCATGGCAGACGAGGGCAGCGTAAGCGTCTTTTGTAAGTCCCTCTATTCTAGTGGTGCCGCCAAGAATCATTAAGGTTGTATTCCCATCTTTTAAGCTTATTCCTGCTCCAAAGTAAGGACTTGTCCAATCCAAATCCAATAAAAATTGTGCTTCAGCTAGGTCTTTGGAGTATAAGGAGATTATTTGAGCTGGAATGGAGTAGAATTGCTCAATATTAATATGCGGATTTATAAAGTGGTTGGCCGGTCTACAAAAGTATTTTGCACCAGCTGGGCAATCACTAAGTGCTGCATTAGAGGATATTGCAATCAAAAATAGGGTGCCCAATAATAAGGTTTTCACAAGTAATTGGTACCAGATAACCAACGTGATTGTGATCTTTTACTGTAAAAGTTATATGGAGTTGTTTTCGACTTAACTATTTGAAGTTGCGTATAGCTTAAATCTCTTTCAGACAGAAGACCCTCTCACGGTCAATATCAAAGCTTATTTTTTGATTTTGTTGAACTTGTTGGTGCCCTGGGACATTCATCCAAATACTCTGTTGTTGTGAGATCTCAACTTCGCATAGTGTGGTCTCTCCAAGAAACATCGTTTGAACTATGACACCTTTAAACTGACCCTGCTCATCTGGCCAAACCTGGGAGGATCTAATAACCAGTAAAACCTCTGAGTACTCCGGAGAGACAAAATCTTCCGGTCGATTTATGGTGACTTGGCCTCCAAACATTTCTACTTCAAGCTTCGTATCTTCTTCTCTGATTAATTTGGCGACAATTGTATTAGTGTGTCCAAGAAACTGTGCACTGAAAAGATTTTGGGGGCGATACATTATATTATAAGGGGTGTCGACTGCTTGAACTTTTCCAAAGTTCAAAATCATAACTCTATCTGAGAAAGCAAGAGCCTCATGATTTTGATGTGTAACCCAGAGAACTGAAATACCTTGAGATTTAAATAGTGGAAACAACTCCATCATCAGTTCAAATCGTAGTCTCTCGTCCAAATTACCAAAAGGCTCGTCAAGCAACAATAGGTTTGGGTTTCTAACTAACGCTTTGCCAATAACTACTCGTTGATATTGACCACCGCTAATATTTGAAGGGTAATTATCAATTTCATTGGTGATATCTAGGAGGGATAGAGTGGATCTAACCTGATTTGCAATTTTTTCCTCATCGTTTAACTCCTGAATCTCCCTGGCCAAATTTTCAAAAACTGTTAGATTTTCATCTAGTCTATCATTTTGGGCAACATGGCCAATTACAGTTTCCTCGGACTGAGAGATTTCACCTGTATATTCCTGAATTTCACCTGCTATACACTTCAGTAAGGTTGACTTGCCCGAACCACTTGGACCGATAATCCCTAAACACTCTTTCTTTCCCAGCACAAAACTGGCTCCGCCAAGACCTGCTGTCGTTCTAGGGTCATAAAGGTTTACTAGATTCTTAATACTAATTAGTGGTTTCTTGCTCATATATCTGCTTCTTCTTAAGTATGCTGTTAATGATAAGACCAAATAGAATGGCCAGTACTGTTATAAAAATTGATAGATATCCAACATCATCAAATCTTTCAAGTTTTCCATCAATGTTTTCCACAATTATCGCACCACCAATTAGGGTGGCAAGAGCGCTTCCTAGAGCTCTAATGGAATTCAATAGTCCCATAAAGGTGCCTCTGTCTTTAGAGTCGGCAATCCCTGAGACTAGAGTCATGATAGGTATAAATCGGCCTGAAACCATTGTCATAAAGGTGGCAGATAATGCCAAGAAGAGTGCAAGTTCTAAAGGTGGAGCACTTGTATAAAGCTTTATGGGAATCATAGAAGTTATGGCCGTGATTAAAAACACTCTGTAGGCCCCAAATCGATCTGTGAGCTTTCCAATTAACCTAGAGGTTATCACTGTGAAAAAACCACCGACCAAGTAGATATATTTTAGCTCTGTCTCAAGAATGCCAACATTCTTTACCGCATACGGAGATAGAAACGGAATGATCATGAAGCTTGAAGTACTTATTAGAAGTATCATCATATAAGCACGGGCATAATCCCAATTTAAAAGCAGCAACCCAAATCTTTTTAAATCATCAAGAGTGGACTTGTTTACAATGTGAGAGTCAAGTTTTGGAAAAACCAAAAAGCTGGCAATCCATATTGGAAAAGAGGTTAGGACTATGAACAAAAAGGAAATTTCCCATCCAAAGCGATTTGCCAACGCCAATCCTATAGGAACGCCAATAACACTTGCTATTGAAAACGAGCTCATAACCACTCCCATGGCAGCACCTCTTCTTTGGAACGGTATCAAGTCGGTTACCATCGCAAAGACAATTCCATTTAAAACCCCACCAAAGCAGCCGGCCACAATTCTCCCAACCAGTAGAGTTTCAAAACCTGTGGATAGAGCACAGAGAAGAGTTCCTCCCATGAAACCTACAAAGCAAAACTGTAAAAGAGTTTTTCTTGCAAAACGATCTGCAATTACCCCGTACAATACACCTGCCACTGCCGCGCTGAAGCTATAAGAAGAAACTAAAGATGCAAATTCAATAGGTGAAATACCAAACACCCTCATGAGTACAGGGCCTAGGGGCATCATAACCACAAAATCTACAATATGCGCAAATTGAATGGCCGCCAAAAGAAAAACATACAGTTTTTCCTTGGCGGGTATGCTGGCACTAATCTTTAAGGCCTTGAAGGTCTTCCAGCTTAGAGCTATTATCCAAGGTTTCAAGGCTTGAGACAGTGGAAACTGTATAATCAACCATGCTTACTGCTGCTGGACGATAGTTTCCAGAGTTCTTTACCCCTCCAAATGGAAGTCTTGAACTTGCACCCACGGTAGATCTGTTGAGGTTGATAAGTCCTGACTGGATATCTCTAAGACAAAGTTCATACACACTCTTATCTTGAGTGAAGACAGAAGCGGCCAGTCCATAGTCTGAAATATTGGCTATTCTTATAGCGTCCTCAATATCTTCGTACGGAACAAAACAACAGTTTGGTCCAAATACCTCTTCTTGGGTGAAAGGATTACTCTTTAAGGCCTCTTCAATGTAGTGGATAGTAGGAACAACATAATGTCCTTTATACTTTGTCTTTGGCGCAGGAGCTTCAAGAATCTCTTTAGCTCCATTTTCCTCTGCAAGTTTGAGGTATTTGTTGTAGGCATTCACTGCAGCCTCATCTATTACTGGACCCATGAATGGTGTTTGCTCAAACTCTATTGGATGGTCAATAATAATTCTCTTAGCAGCCTCTTTAAATTTTTCAATAAGTTCATCCTTGATATCCTTGTGAACCGCAATCAGGCTGGTTGAAGTACATCTTTGACCAGAGCTTAGAAAACAACTTCTCATTAGCTCAGGCACTGCGTGGTCTATGTTTGTATCCTTGTGAAGGATTGTTACGTTTTTACCACCGAGTTCAAGAGCAACCATCTTTGTTAGATCTGTTCCTACTGCCTCAAGGATTTTCTTGCCAACAGCAAGAGAGCCAGTAAAAAAGATTCCTTTAATTGATGGATCTCTAATAAGCTCTTGAGTTGTTTTTACAGTTCCATTTATTAGATTTATAACGCCTTCTGGAAAGCCTGCCTCATGAAAACAATCGACGAGCAACTGTGCTGAATACATCGTTTTTTCACTTGGCTTAAATATAATGCTGTTACCAGTGAGTAGTGCCGCCAAAATTTGCCCATTTGCCAAGTGGCATGGGAAGTTAAATGGACCAATTACCACACTCGGTCCAATAGGCTTTTTAATTATGTGTCCGTCAATATTTGGAAGAACTTGAGTGATAGTTTTATTTTTAACTCGGTCCAATGAATCGGCCAAGGTTACATTTACTTTGGCCGTAACTGCACCAGCCTCGGTTAGAGACTCCCAAAGAGGCTTTCCTGTTTCTAGTGCAATTGCCTTTGCGATCTCATCCTTTTTAGAGGCTGCGATCTCTTGAAACTTCTTCATCAGCTCAGTTCTTTCTTCGACTGATTTTTTGCGCCAAGTTTCGAAACCTTTTTGCGCTGAAGCAATCACTTTCGAGGTGTTTTCGTAATTGATATATGCATCCCAAAGCTTATGGTCGAGGTTTGCCGGGGAATATTTCGTTATTTTTTCGCATGTGTTTTCAATGTCTATTGAACTCACGCCTTCAGGGCGGTCAAAAGATCCGTTGAAGTAGTCGCCTTTTAGTGTAAATTCCATAACTTATCCTTTTGAAATTGTCTGAACGCGGGCATTGTACATCCTTAGGGCTATTTTTGCTATCAATCCAATATAAAAAACGGTGCGCCAAGACAGTAAATGGCCTATAAGCTATTATGTGATCAAAAAAAACGGAGCATATATGTCTGAAGTTAAAACAATCGATGATCTATTGGAAAAAATGTGGTCTGACTACATCAAGCTTAACCCGCAAGCTCAACAAATAGTTAACATGTTTAAAGATAGAGGGGAGGAGGTTGTTAATGATCACATCGCTCTTCGA
This sequence comes from Halobacteriovoraceae bacterium, assembly GCA_002718735.1. The sequence continues at coordinate 19,724 of PBFR01000021.1, forward strand.
ACATTTAACCACCCCAAAGTTTGCATCGATGTTGTGGCAAAACCTTTTCTTGAAGCTGGGTATAAAGAAAAAGGCGAATACACCTTTGAAGAGAAAAAGCTATATGCCAAACATTTTGAACACTCAAAAGAAGATATGCCCAAAATCTTTATCTCTGAATTAAAGCTTGAAGAGTTCAGTGATGAGCTAAACCAAACAGTCCAAGGACTAATCGATCAAATTGATGAGAATTCAATAACTCGTTTTGACTTTTCAAGTTTGGGAAGACCATGGGAAGTTACGAGCGAAGTATATACCTCGCTTCAAAAGGAGAGCGATTATGCAGCATGGGTGGCAGCAATAGGTTACAGGCCAAACCACTTTACCGTTTTTGTAAACAAGTTAAAAACTTTCGAAGGACTTGAGGAATTAAACTCCTTCCTAAAGGAAAAAGGCTTTAAGCTCAACGCTTCTGGAGGAGAGATCAAAGGTGGAAAGGATGTTCTTCTTGAACAGTCTTCAACTCTAGCAGACAGTGTTGAAGTTGAATTTATAGATAAAAAAATGACAATACCTTCGTGCTATTTCGAGTTTGCAAAGCGATATGCTGACCCGTCAGGAAAGCTATACCAAGGATTTGTTGCAAAAAGTGCAGATAAGATATTTGAATCAACGAGCAAAACTCAATAAGGACCGCCTGTGCCAAAGCTTGCTAAGCTTGATAAGACCCTAGTCTTTGAGATTCTCAAGCACATGAGAGGAGATCTCTCTCAAAAGGAAATTTCTCTTAAAATAGGCGAAAAACCACAAACTTATCATAAGTGGGAGGCCGGGTATAAGGAGTTGTATCTTTCCGACTTTGAGAAAATATGCTCCTTTAAATCAATAGATCTTGCCTCAATTCTTAGAAAGAGCTTTTTCATAACTAAAAAAATTCATTTCGACTCTAGAGTTCTTAAGGACGTTTTGGAGATAAGCTCAATTAAGATTGAGACCGTTGAGTCGATCCTCCATGAAATCGAAATGTCTAAGAGTACCTATTGGCGTTTGATGAACGAAGCTAAAGAAATTAAATTCATAGACTTTCTCAACTTTATTCACCTAGGCCGGGGACATCTGCCAGCCTTCCTAAGGGGGATAAACTTCGAATACGACTTATCTAAAGGAAGAAAAGAAAGCTTTGATAGAAAGGATTTGTTTCTAAAATACCTTAATAGTGAAGAGGTTTTTCTAGATTTCACTTCGGCAATTTACTTTACTAGGGTGCAAAAGGCACATGGCCTAGAGAAAAAGATAGCGGCTCTTGCTGAAATATTGGATTGTGAAGTTCAAAAGGTAAGATCACTCATTGATAGGCTTGTTGAAGACAAAATTATATTCATAAAAGGCGATGAGAATTTGGACTTCAACGCTTTCGAAAATCATGTGAATAGTGATAGAGAGCTCCATCAAACACTCTTTCGTAGGGTTTCGGATCGTATAAGTAAGAAATATCTCTCAGCGAATGACATTGAAACCCAAATTTCATTTCGCACCGCACCTGTTTCAAGTAAAGGTTTTGAACAGGTCCAAAAGCTTAAGAACCAGTTTACAAGGGACCTATTCCAAGTGATTTTGAATGACGCACCTGATGAAAGAGATTGTAGACTTTCAATGGTCTTGGGCCTTGATCTCACAAAGTACTGAAATTTGATTTTTTTTCTCCATAAACCGATAAGGTCGTTATCCGAATAAGAAGTTCCTGTTAGCCTTAATTGCGGAGAAAAAATTTATGTATGACTATAAAAAGGCATTTGAAAGAAACCTAGGATGGGTAACTCCTGAAGAGCAAGAAAAGATAAAAACTACAAGGATCGCTGTAATCGGAATGGGTGGTGTTGGTGGACATCATGCCCATTGCTTAGCAAGGATGGGGTTCTCTCAATTTAAGATCTCAGACTTTGACACTTTTGAGATTCAGAACTTTAACCGTCAGTTTGGTGCCCTAAGTTCAACTGTGGGAAAGAAAAAGACTGATGTCATAAAAAATACCATTCTGGATATCAACCCCGAAGCAAGTGTTGAATGCTTTGACGAGGGGATAAACGAGTCCAATATGGAGGAGTTTCTTCGTGGCGTTGATGTTATTTGTGATGGACTTGACCTTTATGCTTCCCACCTTCGATCACCTTTATACGAACTTGCCCATAAAATGGGTGTCTATATTGTAAGTGCAGGTCCATTTGGAATGGGGACATCTTGTATTGTAATAAACCCAAAGGGAATGAGCTTTAATGAATACTTTGACTTAAATCATCCAAACTTAACAGTGGAAGCAAAGATAATCAGATTCCTAGCTGGAATGGCCCCCACTATGATGCACAGAAAGTATATCGCAGACCCTGAAAGAGTTCAGCTTTTTGAGGGAACCTTGCCATCAATACAGCCTGGATGTTATGCCGCTTCTGCAGCTCTTGGGACAGTTGTTTTAAAGTTGGCTTTGGGAAGAGGTAAAGTTCTTTTCGCCCCGACAACATATCACACAGATTTGTATTTAAATAAAGCTAAAAAGTCCTGGCTTCCATTTGGTAATAGAAACCCATTACAAAAGATTAAAATAAAAATACTGCACAGAATGTTTAAGGTTAAGGTTTTTAAATAAAGAATCTAGACAGCATTACTAACTGAACTGAGAAAAAAAGTTTTTCCGCTTTCAATTAGGTCTAAAACACTGCTTTTGTCTAAGATTATGGCCTTTGACCCTGGTGCAATCTCCACGGTTTCCCTAAGTGCAATATCGTTTAAGAGCTCACTTGCACAAATGAGCCCATTGATTGGCACTTCTCGAGTTACCTTTCTACTTGAACTTAGAGTTATTAATCCTTCTAAGAGGACATATCCGGCCAATGGAATCTGACCCTTGTAAACTAAAGTTTCGGCGACATTAAATTGTCTTGCGGGTGATTGCTCTAAAAGGGTTGCAACTTCTTCATGGCTTAAAGGTAAGACTTCTATTGTTCGACTCATACTTTATATAATAGTCAGAAACCAAAAGGCAGTCCCTAATATAAATCAGGAAATTTACAAAACTTAGTAATCAATATTGGCAAATTCTACTAAACCACCTTCATCTGTGATGAAAATCTTTTTGCCTTCTTGTTTGATTAATCCTTCTTGTTTTAATTCCGACATGAACCTGATCAGTGTTTCACTGGCCGTTCCAATGATTGAGGCCATCTCTTCTCTTGTTAGTTTTATATCAAGAAAAATTCCGTGCTCGCTTTCCACACCATGGCTCTCCTTTAGTAGGAGCAAGAACTCTGCAAGTCTTTCTCGAACATTTTTTTGATAAAAAGAGGAAAGCCTTTGTTCAGCTGCGCCTAGGTCTTTTCCAATTTTTCCTAGTAGGTTGGAGGCGACACTTGGCTTTTCTTGAACAAGTTTAAGAATGTACTTTTTGTCGATAAAGCAAACTTGGGATTCATCAAGGGCCGTTGCTGTTGCATTGTAATATTGTTCAGTAAAGAGGGACCTATGTCCCAAAACATCTCCCGCTGTGGCGATTCTCACAATAGACTCTTTCCCGTCGGCACCAACGTGAGTGATCTTGATATTGCCTTTGCTCACGCAATACATACCGAAGGGTGGATTCCCTTGAACAAACAGGGTCTGTCCTTTTTTATAAGAGTTAACTACTTTTCTGCCACTAAGCTCTCCAAGCTCTCCGCTATCTAGGCTACAGAAGATCCCTTTTTTTAGAGATGGACAGGACTCGCATTGTCTTGGCAGTTGGTTCGCTTTATTCATGATTAACTCCTAAGAAGATCATATAGACGAAACTCTCTAAATAACATGATATTTATCACATTTTTGGAATGAATTCGGATGTAAATTGTGAAGATACGGAGACAATGCATGAGTAAATTATTCGAAAAATATAATATCAACGTCCCAAGATATACAAGTTACCCGGCAATGCCTTACTGGAATAATGATATGGGACAAGGTAAGTGGCTTAAGTTTCTGAAAAAAGGCTTTGTTTCGAGCAATGAAGTCGACCTTTATATTCATAATCCGTATTGTCAAAAACTCTGTTGGTATTGCGGGTGCAATCGCGTCATTACTAAAAACAAAGACAAGGGTGCCGAATATGTTGACCTGATCATTAAGGAATTTCAAATATATACCCAAAATCTTCCTAATTTGGTGATCAGGTCTCTGCACTTTGGTGGTGGGACTCCGAACTTTTTAGAACCAAAAACTTTGGAAATGCTTTTGTCTAAGATCAGTCCATGGTTTCATAAAGAGCAATTTGAAGGTGCAATAGAGGTCGATCCAAGAACCTCAAGAATAGAACATTTAGAAGTCTTGGCAAAGTATAGATTTAAAAAACTCTCTCTAGGTATTCAGGACTTTGATCTCGGAGTTCAAAAAGCAATTAATAGGGTTCAACCTTTTGAATTGGTAAAAAAAGTTGTCCAAGCTTCAAGAGAGCTGGGCTTTGAACAGATAAATTTTGACCTTATTTGGGGGCTTCCAAAGCAAACAAAGGAAACTGTTAGGGAAACAATTAGATTAACTTCTGAGTTATACCCAGATCAAATTTCCTACTATAGCTACGCGCATCTGCCTCAAAAGTTTAAACATCAAAACCTTATAAAAGAATCAGATATCTTGACAGGCAAAAACAAAAGAGACTTATACGAAGTTGGCAAAATCGATTTAGAGTCTAGTGGTTATGTCGAAATAGGGATGGACCATTATGCAAAAATAAACGGTCCTCTTCATTTGGCACTTAAGGAGAGAAAACTAAAAAGAAATTTTATGGGCTACGCCCCTAAAAAATCGGCAACTTTAATTGGGCTTGGCGCGAGTTCAATCTCTTCAAATGAGTTTGGATTCATTCAAAATCAAAAGGACCTAAAAGACTATAGGCAATCTATTGAGAGAGGCATATTGCCCGTGGAAAAAGGACACGCAAACAGTTCTCAAGACATCTTGAGAAATGATCTCATTCAAAATCTCATGTGCAACCTCGTCCTGGCGGAAGCTGACATTGAAAGGCTGGGAGAGCTGGATGATATCAAGAATAAGATAGAGGAGTTTGAAAAAGACGGTCTATTGATCAAGGGATCGGGACAGTGGACTGCGACAGATTCGGGGCGCAGATTCTTAAGGTGTATTGCTCTGGCCTTTGATGAGTACTTTCCTTCAGTAAAACTTGGAAGCATGTTTAGCCAATCTGTCTAGGAGGCTAGTTTATGAAAGAGACATGCGACCATTGTGCAAATGAAATTCTGTCTGGAACTCTAATTAAGGTTGAGTCTGGCATGTACTGCTGTGTGGGTTGTAGAATAGTCAGAGAGAACCTCCTCGCAAATGGAATGGGAGAATTTTACGAGTTTAGAAGTACTCCACTTGAGAGAGTTGGCAACAACTTAGGGGAAGAATCAAAGTTCTCTTATTTGGATGATGAACAATTTCAAAACGAAAAACTTTTAGAAACCGATGGCCATTTAAGAGTGCGGTTTTTTATTGAAGGCGCCAGGTGCCAGGCGTGTTTGTGGATTTTGGAACAAATTCCTGAAAGGCTAAATTACGTGGACTTCTCTCGATTTTCCCTTGATAAGTCAGTTCTTGAACTAGGCATGCCGGTAAATTCAAAGCTTTCTGCTGTTGCCTCCCTTATCCAATCTTATGGGTACAAAGCACATTTGGTGCTGGAGGATTCAAAAGCGTTAGAGCTTAAAAGAAAGGCAAAACGAGCTGAGCTAATTCGCTTGGGTGTGTCCTTCGCTTGTGCGGGTAATATAATGCTTTTAAGCTTCAGTGCATATGCAGGACTCGAAGGAGAGCTTAGAATGTGGTTTGACTACGCCTCACTTATTCTATGTCTGCCAGTAATAAGCTATGGAGCACTCCCTTTTTATCGATCTACAATTGGCTTTATAAATAGCCGACAGTTTTCAATAGATGTTTCAGTGGCCTTTGGTATCGTTTTGGGATTTATAGCAAGTGCTCTTCACGTGATTCAGGGCAAAGGGGATGTATACTTTGACACCATCTCAATGCTTGTTTTTCTACTTCTTGGTTCAAGATTCTTGCTTGATTCTGCAAGAGATAAGGGGATGAATTCCAGCGAGACCAGAAGTTTTTTCTCCCATGTGAGTGCGAGGAAAGTTCTAGAAAACGGAGAAATTAAAGAGGTCCACTCAAGTCTTCTCGTACCAGGAGACGTGATATTAATTGGGCAGGGAGACACAATTCCAGCAGATGGTGAGATTGTTGATGGCATGTCATATATTAACGAATCAGCTTTGACTGGAGAGTCCTTTCCTGTGAGAAAAAGCTTGGGCGATTCGGTTTTTGCCGGCTCTGAGAATCAAAGTGAAATGATAAAGGTGAAAGTCAGTGCAGGCTCTTCTGAATCCAAAATGGGAAAAATTTTGGAAAAACTTCAAAACAATTGGGGAAGGAGGACGAAGCTTGCAAGAGTCTCGGACAGCTTTTCAAAGAAAATTGTCATGATTGTAACCATTCTTGCTTTTGGCGTTTATGTATATTTTTACCTGCTTGGAATGCCAGAAGTTGGATTTCAGCGGGCGCTGGCGATGATTATAATAACTTGTCCATGTGCCTTGGGATTTAATATTCCACTTGCCGTTATGATTGGTATGAAAAAACTCGCTCGATTTGGAATTATCCTCAAAGACGATAGCGTTGTTGAGAATGTTAAAGAAAGCGAACATATATTCTTGGATAAAACAGGAACAATCACATCGGGATCTAGGAATATAGAACTCCAATGGACGGCAAGACCTGAGCCAGATGTTCTTTTTTCTCTTGAAAAGAGGTCAGCACACCCATTAGGCAAAGAGATTGTTGAAACCCTAATAAGAGATCACAATGTAAAAGAGGTGAGTCTGGAAGAGTATCTCGAGGTCCCTGGGTCTGGACCTAAGGCGATACATAGGGGAGTTGAATTTGCTATACGACCTCTTAGAGCAGAGAACGCAAGCTTTGGCCTCTTTAGAAATAATAAGCTTATCCTCAAGGGCAATGTTGTAGATGAGTTGGATGTTAACTTTTGCTCTGTGGTCGACTATTTGAACTGTAGAGGAAAGAAGGTCTTTCTTTTGTCTGGAGACTCCAAACAGAGGGTGATGAAGGCCTCTAAGGCCGTATTGGGCAAAATAGAAAAATCTTTCTATGAGGTTTCGCCTGAGGAGAAGGAGAGAATTGTTAATGAGTATTCGAAATCTGTAATGCTTGGGGATGGGGTAAATGATGCTTTGGCTTTAAAAAATGCAAGCGTTGGCATTGCCGCAAATGGAGGAGTGGACTTGGCGCTTTCCTCTTCTGATATCTATTTTTGCTCCGGAGGACTTGAATCTTTAAGAAGGTTATATCGAGGCTGTGACCAAATTATCTCAATTCTAAAATTAAATGTTTCCATTGCACTCCTATACAATGTTCTTTTTATATTTCTTGCAATGATTGGTTATATATCTCCCTTTTCTGCGGCAGTTCTCATGCCAATTAGTTCCCTGACTCTTTTGGGCGTGTCTTTTTTAATGCTCTCAAGACTTGATCGGGTGTTGAGCAAATAGAGTTTATAAACTGATATTCATCATGTTTTTCAACACCTCTTTAGCTTAACTTAAGAACTGAGGTGCTTATGGAAGTTTTGTACATTTTGTTGCCAGCAACCTTGTTGGTTGCCTCCTTATTTGTGGGGCTTTTTATATTCTCTGTAAGCAGAGGTCAATTCGAGGAAGTAGAAAGCTCCGGTTCGAGAGCGATATTTGAAGATAAAAAACATGAGAGTGAAGGAAAAGAAAATGGAACAAAGTAAGAGTTACGACACTGTCGTCTACAACGACAGTGTTGTTAAGAAGTTTCTTGTTGCCACCGTAATTTGGGGGGCCGTGGGAATGTTGGTTGGCCTACTTTTGGCGGCGCAATTGGCCGACTGGGGATTTAATTTTGGTCTTGAATGGTTAACTTTTGGCAGGCTTAGACCTCTACACACAAATGCAATTATTTTTGCATTTGTTGGAAATGGGATTTTTGCAGGCATTTATCATTCAACCCAGAGACTTTGTAAAACACGGGTTTTTAGTGACGTGTTGTCAAATCTACATTTTTGGGGATGGCAGTTAATTATTGTAGCAGCGGCGGTTACACTTCCGCTTGGGATGAGTCAGTCTAAAGAGTATGCCGAGCTTTCATGGCCTATTGATATCGCTGTGGTTTCTGTTTGGGTAATTTTTGCGGTTAATTTCTTTATGACTCTTAAAAATAGAAGAGAGAAGCACTTATACGTTGCAATTTGGTTTTATATCTCAACAATACTCACAGTGGCAATGTTGTATATTGTAAACAACCTTGCAATACCTGTGAGCTTAATGGAGTCCTATCCAATATTTGCTGGTGTTCAAGATGCCTTAGTACAGTGGTGGTATGGACACAACGCAGTTGCATTCTTCCTAACAACGCCTATTTTAGGCCTGATGTATTATTATCTTCCAAAGATTGCTAATAGGCCAGTCTACTCTTACAGGCTTTCCATTATTCATTTTTGGTCTTTAATCTTCATATATATATGGGCCGGACCTCACCACTTGTTGAACACGACTCTTCCTGATTGGGCCCAAACTTTAGGCGTTGTCTTCTCTATTATGCTTTGGGCTCCTTCGTGGGGTGGGATGATCAATGGCCTTCTAACTCTTAGAGGAGCTTGGGGGAAAGTTAGAAAAGATCCCATATTAAAACTATTTGTTACCGCTCTAACTTTTTATGGAATGAGCACGTTTGAAGGCCCACTACTTTCTATTAAATGGTTTAACAGTCTAGCACACTACACTGACTGGATTATTGGACACGTTCATGGTGGTGGTATTGGTTGGAACTACATGCTTCTTGCGGCCGTTGCTTTATGGCTTACTCCAAGGCTGTGGCAAACTAAGCTTTACTCTGAAAAACTTGCAAACACTCAGTTTTGGACGGCAACAATTGGACTTCTTCTTTACTATATCTCCATGACAGTTGCTGGCATCACTCAAGGTTTGATGTGGAGAGAGATAAATGACAAAGGTCAGCTCGCATATCCTAACTTTATGGAAACTGTCGCTCAAATTGTTCCTATGTACTGGGTCAGACTTGTAGGAGGACTTCTTGTTTTCGCATCCATGTTAATCATGATGTACAACCTATATAAAACCGTTCGCTTGGCGCCTAAAAGTGTTGAGGAGCCTGTATACAAAGTTCCAAAACCTTATTGGAAAGAAAAGAATTATGAGAATGAAGAGGGACATAGAAAGCTTGAAGGTCTCGGATTTACTTTCTCAATACTGGCACTTGTGGCCGTTTTAGTTGGATCGGCAATAGAGATTATCCCAGCGGTTCTTTCAAACTCCTATATCAAAAAAGAAGTTGTTGTCGCACCTTATACTCCACTTGAGGTCGTGGGCAGAGACATCTACGTAAGAGAGGGATGTTATAACTGCCACTCTCAAATGATTCGTCAGCTTCCAGAAGACCAGCTTCGTTATGGTGAAGTTTCTGAAGCTTCAGAGTTTATCTACGATCGTCCATTTCAGTGGGGATCAAAAAGAACGGGGCCAGACCTTCAAAAGGTTGGTGGGAAATACCCTGACTCTTGGCACTACAGACACATGTACGACCCTAGAGAGGTTGTGCCTGGATCTATTATGCCTGAGTATAAATGGCTCTTTAAAAAGAAGATGAAACTCGACGCGCTTTCTAAAAAAATGAACGTTCTTAAGGCCCTTGGCGCTCCATACGATGATGAGGTTATTAAAAACGCCAAAGCTATGGCACAGGCGCAGGCCGAGCAGATCACTAGAAACATGGCGTCTGCCGGTGTGAAAATCGAGATGAAAGATAAGCAAATTGTTGCCCTTGTTGCTTACCTGCAAAGATTAGGCAAAAAGATAGAAGATGCTCCGGATGTGAAGATTCTTGGAGATGAGAAATCTAAAAAGGAGGCCGATCGTGATGCGGCAAATGTTGAGTAGTATACAAGAGAGTCCAATCATAGGCATGTCAGTGCTTTTGATCTTCGCTTTAATGTTTGGATATATATTTTTTGAGGCCTATAGGAGTAAAAACAAATCTACCTTTGACGAGGCCTCAAAGATGCCTTTGGAAGATTCGGAGAAGTTATGAGCAAAAAAGATAACGACAAAAAAGAAGTTGAAGTTTTAGATGATGAAAAAGATCTGGTTCTGGACCATAATTATGATGGCATTAAGGAGCTCGATCATCCCTTGCCAGCATGGTGGGTGTTTATCTTTATCGCGACCATCGTGTTTGCCATCCCTTATTACTTTTACTACACCCACGCTAGCGGTCCAAGTATCAGGGACGAAATGAAAGAGGAGCTTGCTAAGATTTATAAAATTCAAGATGAATACGAAGCAAAACAGGGGGGATTTAACATCGATAAGTATAACCAGTTCATTATCACTGAGCAGGCCAAAAAACTTGGAAAGATGGTGTTTAATGCCTCTTGTGCCGCATGCCACGGTCAAAAAGGACAGGGTGGAATTGGTCCAAATCTAACTGACAAGTATTGGTTGCATGGCGAAGGTAAGCTTGCTGGTGTATTTGAAGTCATTAAAAACGGAGTTGGAGCAAAAGGAATGCCCGCTTGGAAGCAGTCTCTAAGCGAAGATGAAATGATGGCCGTAACCGATTACGTATTAAAGTTTAAACAAAGGTACGTTGAGGGAAAAGAGCCTCAGGGTGAGTTGGTAGAATAATATGTCCAGAAGTAGAGAGCTGCATTCAACAAGACTCGGCACCACTGATGAGAAGGGAAGGAGGGTTATGCCTCAACCTGAAGATGTGGTGGGGAAGTGGAAAAGTAGACGCTCTCTAATCTACTCAGGTTTAATCTCTATATATTTGATCCTGCCTTGGATTTATATCGATGGAAAACAATGGGTATTACTCAATATTCCCAGAAGAGAATTCACCATCTTTGGAAGCGTTTTTCATGCCTATGACAGCGTATACCTCATATTTGTATTTCTAGGTTTTATGCTTCTTATAGCTTTCATTACAAGTGTCTGGGGAAGGGCATGGTGTGGATGGGCATGCCCCCAAACTGTTTTTATAGATCTAATTTATCGAAAAATAGAAAGACTTGTTGAGGGAAATGCCAGAAAGAGAAAGGCCTTAAATCGTTCAGGTCTAACTGTTGAAAAAATTTATAAGAAGAGCTTCAAGTGGATTTTATATCTAATCGTTTCCCTTCACATTGTTCATTCTTTTTTAGGTTACTTTGTTGGCACCCGCAATTTGGTTGGCATCAGCTTTCAATCTCCATCCGAAAACTGGTTTTTGTTTGTGACCATGCTGGTTTTGACGGCAATTACACTTTTTGACTTTGCTTGGTTTAGAGAACAGTTCTGTATTATCGCTTGTCCCTACGGAAGGTTTCAAAGTGTTTTGATGGATCAAAACTCTTTAGTGGTGGCCTATGATGATAGACGAGGTGAACCCAGAAGAAATACTGTCAAAAATCTAAATGAAGAGGGTGACTGCATAGACTGTTTCAAATGCGTTAAAGTCTGTCCTACAGGCATCGATATCAGACGTGGAACTCAAATGGAGTGTATCGCCTGTACTATGTGCATTGATGCTTGTGACGAAATTATGCGCAAAATTAATAGACCCGAAGGACTGATTCGGTATACCAGTGAGAATGAGCTTGAAGGGGAGAGTAGAAAAATTGGACTGCGAAGCTTTATCTATGCGTTGCTTCTCATAATTGTTTTTACTGGAGCTGCGGTAGGTCTTTCAAAGCGAGCAATGCTCAAAACACAGTTCTTAAGAATGCCTGGGCCACCATTTTCAAAAGTAGTGGAAAATAATGAAGAGTTTTATATAAACAGGTTCCAAGCTAAGGTGCAGGTGATTGGAAGAATGGGAAAGAAGCTTTCTATATCTTCACTTCACCCGGATGTGCAGTTAGTAAGTGGCCAATTGCCACTAAGCATTGGCAAGGACCGAGAAAGTCTTGTTATATTTATAAAGTACAAAAAGGAGCTTTTGAACAACGGGTCTTTTAAAGTTCCACTTAAAATTTTCATCAAAAGTGACAGTGAAACTCTAGAGCACATGACAACGGAGGTTGGAATTGTCGGACCTCTATGAATTGTTACTTAATTCCTCAATTAGCTTAGTGCCTTTATTTGCCTTTTTCATCGGAGCACTTGGCAGTATACACTGCGTTGGAATGTGTGGTGGATTGGCATTGGCCGTAAATAAGACAAAAAGAGAGTTTTGGCAGTATAACCTTGGGAGACTCTTAGGCTACCTCTTTCTAGGGTTTTTGTTCTCACTGCTAGGAGCTTTTGCCCTAGATCCTGAGATTAAGGAGGTGATGAGTATTTTGTGTGGCATTTTTCTTGGTGTTTTTCTATTGGCCATTTCTATTTTAAATTTTAAAGGTCGAGAGTTGACTATAAGCATTCCAGTTTTAAATGAAACATACAGTTTTCTATTTAAAAAGTTTATAGTTACGAGCACCGGCAAATCTTTTGGCTTTGGTGCATGTTCGATTCTCTTACCCTGTGCGATTTCTAATGGTTTAATTCTTGCTGCACTCTCATTGGGCGGATTGGCCCAAGCAGGATTGATAATTATTTTCTTTTGGCTTGGTACACTGCCTGCAATGATACTTGGAGTTGGTTGGATTAGGGAGCAAACAAAGCTAAAAGGAATCAACGCTCAAAGAATAAGTGCGATAATTTTTCTACTTCTTGGAGTTGCAACTTTGGCCTATAAGGTTCACCAAGCACTAAATAGTGAACTGATATGTTAAAATTCTTTATCTTGACCTCGAGATTTCAATGAGTTGGAGAATTTGTCACTGGAAGAAATAAGCTAGGTTAAATTTATGCATGCTATAATATAGCTATGAGCATAAAGGTTGGATATGTAGGTAGCGATTTGAGGTTCTTTGGTCACATAAAATCTGTGATCGATGAAAAGGTTAATGACCAAGTTGAATACGTTCAATATGAAGTCAATGATGACTTCGTTGCGGCCAACGTCTTTATCCAAATCTTTGAGGCCAAGCTTGATATTATCTATATAGATTTATTTTACATTCCAGAAAAAGGCCTTTCTCTTTGTAAACTTTTATGTCGAAACAATGAAACGAGATTAAAGAGTACTGTTTTAATTCATGATCAAAATCAAGGTGATGCCAGTCTACTAAGAGGTGTATTGAGTGGTGCTCGCTTAAACTACTATAAAAGTGCTGAACCTAAGGAGCTTGCAGCGCATCCCTTAATGCTGTTGGATGCGGCCTATGATGCTGGTGATGAGTATGCATCCGGCACTAATTTAAAAGGACTATACTTTAAACAAATCCTTAGAATAGGATATGTTGCCCAAAATCACTATAGAATCGAAACTAGTTGTAAGCTCAAAGAGCAGTCTGTTGTTGAGCTGAACACCCACCCGCTTTCTGTTATTATGCCATCCCCGAGATTCCTTGTTGAAAATTTTAGCGACAACGACTTATATTACAATCAACGATTTAGCTATGACTTGAGATTCACTTATCTTAATAATGAATTTTTCAAAGCAAGTGAACAGTCTTGGGTAAATTATAAAAAGGCCAATATCAGAAAAAAACTGAACCAAAAAGAGAGAGAGGACCAGCCCTACATTCTTGCAGATGTTGAAAAGCGTGTGAGACTTTACCAGCCAGTTAAAGAGGAGATTAAACAATGGCTTGCCGAAAATAGAATCACCAACACCCCTAAGCGTTTAAAAGTTTTAGTCTTGGATGAAACCCTGGAGATTTTTAAAGAGTACTCCCAAAATCCGAAGGATTTTCCCTTTTCTATAAACTTTCAAACCAAACTCACCAAAGACTTTTTTCAAGTGCGAAGGTTTAGACCTCATCTGATTATCTATCACATGGGTGAGGACTTTGAAGTGCTCAAAAAGATAGTGGAAGAGATTAAAGTGTTGGAAGGCTATAATCCAAGTCTATTGGTGTTTAACTATAAAGATAATAGTGCAGAGCTGCGTAAGAATGTCGGATACGAACAGATCATGGCCTCAAAAGAAAGTGTGCAACTAGAATTAATAAAAAAAATGGCCGAAGTCCTTGGTTCGAAGGGCGATTTTACAAGTACAGATGATAAAGTGTTTTTAAAGACAACCAATCCACGATCTGTGGCAACCATTCTACATAGCGGAGAAATAATCAAGTTCAATCAAAGTGAAATGCTTTTTGCTACTCATTTGGATATACCGATGTGGACAACGCTAATTCTTGAGGCTCCATTAAAGGCACTAATTACAGTCATACCGACGACTGAAAAAATTGGATCGAGTGTGCCTGTTTATCGTGCATTAATAAACGGTGTGGGGGAGCTTCAAGAGAATGAGCTCAGAAGGTTGGTGAATAAGTCTCTCGAGGAACCAAAAGACGTTGAGGATGAAGATGGCGAAGATTCTAACTCTTCGCCTTAAGTGATACGTATCTAAGTCTTTCCCCAAATCTTAGCTTTAATGCGGTTGCCGTGACAGCACTAATTTGGGCCTTGCCATTGTCTAGAACTTTTAACTTTCCAAGGCATGCCTTAAAGTCTATTTTTCCAGAGTTTGAAATAATGAATACGTCAGATTCAAAATCTGCGTCTACAATCTCGCCAACTTCTAAAACTTTTGATTCTTTTAGAGCCCGAACTTCATCTAGTGGAGCTTCCAGGACTGGACCTGGTTCGAAAATGCCTACAAGTCCGTTAAACTGAAATCCTTCTTGTTCAAGAATTCTTTTTGCTGGTTCCGTATTTGGGTGCACCTGTGCAACAACATCTTGGGCCTCTTTAGGAAGAAGGTCTACTAAAATTGGATATTTTGGAAGAAGTTCATCGATAAATTTTCTACTCTTCATTTGCAGGTAGTCAGCTTGAACAAAGTCAATGTTCATGAATTTTTGGCCAACAGCATCCCAGAAAGGTGAGTGGCCTTCATCGTTAACGCGTCCCCTCATCTCAGCAATCACGTTGTCTTCAAAATGCCTTCTATTTTCTGCCATATAAAGAAATCTGGAAAGCGAAAGGAATCTTCCATTCTGGGAGTTCCTAAATTCAGGTGACAAAAATAGTGAACAGATTTCGGCCGGGCCAGAATGGGTTTTTTCAAAGTGAAGACTCTTAACTTCTTTCTCAACACTTAGGCTTTGAGATTTCATAACTTCTGACTTTAGGTGATAGAAGTAATAGGCCTCAAAACCTCCGATTTTGGAAATAATTCCGCTAACACCAACAATCTTTCCTGTGAATAGTTCCTCCATTACAAATAGGTACGCCTCACCACCGGGACGATCTCCTCGGTGGGCAACGCTTCTTTCTGATATGAGAATTTTGTGCCTAATAATCTCTTCGTCTTTTGGAAGAGAGGTAAGACCATGGCCTGAAACTTTTAAAAGCTCCATTAGGCCTGCCAGGTCCTTATCTTTAATTGGTCTAATTACAAACATCTGCTACTTACACTCGTTTAAAGTTGTTTCAATTATCTCGCAAACCTTGTCGATATCTTCTAGTTCAACTCCACCTGCAGGCACCAAGAATCTAACTCTAGTTGGTGACGCTCCTGCAATAAATGATAAAACACCATTTTTAAATAATTGAAGAGTGAAATCCTTAGACTTGGTCGCGTCGCCTTTGTAGATAGTCATACCCACCATTGCACCGATACCCCAAGGTCCCTCGATCAAATCAGGATACTTCTGATTTAATTTTATTAGATTTGCCTTAAATCTGGCATGAATCTTTTCAATTTTGCCGTCATCTCCAAGGTAGCCGCCATT
Organism: Halobacteriovoraceae bacterium; assembly: GCA_002718735.1. The sequence goes on from PBFR01000021.1 coordinate 35,550, forward strand.
AGCTACTTCATTAATCATATAGTAAGCGGCATTGATGGCCGAGCCCGATGAGGTAAATGTTTGGCTGATTAGCCCCGGCTGAGGCTTGTGGTCATTTCTGTAAATAGTTGCACAAACTTGTGAGTTCTTCCCAATATTTACAAAGTCTACATGCTTATCAAGCTTAAAGTATTGAAAAGCAAACATTTCTTTGGTTCTCATAAATGTTTGAACCTCGTCTACAATAACTGAAACGTCATGCTTTTTACACGTGTCGCAAATGGCTTTGAAAAACTCCTCATTTCCTACAAAGTAGCCACCTTCTCCTTGAATTAACTCCATACACATTGCTGCATAGTCACCTGGGTGGCGCATAAAATACTTTTCAAGCATTGATACCGCTCTTTTGATAGACCCTTCATGATCACTTTCATCGTAGAATGGGATATAATCAACTGCCAAAGTTGGAGGAAGTCCCTTTCTATAGGCGGCTTTATCTGTAATTTGGGATACGGCCATAGTTCTTCCCATGAAACACTTTTCAAAGGCTATAACTCTATGTGCAGGAGCCCTTTTTTGGAATGCCATTTTTAGAGCGTTCTCTGCGGCCATAACCCCTGAAGAAGTCATGAACATGTGATCAAAGCCGGCGTCGTACTTGTTAGCCTGGTCTAGAATCAATTTAAATAACTTTGGCGAGTCGCTATTTTGCTGAAGGTTTCCACTCATTGTAGTGTTGGTGGCACTTCCTTTTATTTCAGCAGCAACAACACCCGGGTGAGAGTGACCAAAATAGTGAACACCGATTCCAGTAATAAAATCGTACTTTACAGAACCGTCACACAGCTCAACTAATGCTCCCTTTCCGATTCCTGATCCCACGTAATCGTAAAAGAGTTTACCACCTCTATATTCGCTAAACTCCTTTAGAGTCTTTTCGTATTCTTCAACAAGCTCAGGATCACTGCCTTTAACCCCTGTTATTTTGCTTGAATGCTCCGCAAGGGCCTCTTGAATAAGTTTTTGTGCCTGTTCGATTCGAGCATCCTCTAGATATTGTTCACCTATAGTTTTCTTAGACATCGCATTCTCCATTTTATGAGTATTCAACTTACGCGCAAATTAACAATATATAAGCGCTTTATCGACACTTTTTCTGAAAAAATTGATAAATTCTGGTTCTGGACCGAGGTGATTGTATGTACAGAGCACTCAAGTATTTCATAATAGGCACTTTGATTGGATTTGTGATTTTTTTCGCAGGCCTGTCCATCTTCTATTCCTTCAGAGAGGCCATGGTTATGGCCTGTGTATCGGGAATAATTTATGGGGTATTTTGCCTTGGGTTCATGTCCAGGTTTCTTAAAACTTCTGTTTTTGAGGTTAACTCTGAGAATAGAGATCCACAAAAATCAATGCAATGGTATGCGGACACAATTAGGTCTCAAATCATAGAAATGAGGTTTAAAAGAATAGGTAAATCTAACGAGTTGGAAGTATTTCACCCGACTGGGTTATATAAGATAGTTGAGCGAAGGATTGAGCTGCGTGCCGATCCTTATTCGGTCAATGTCAAGGCCAGCAAATTTATGGTGAGAGTTCTTTCGGATTTAGTCGAAATAAAGGCCGGGAGTTCTCTGCCTTGAGTTGTCCCGGCCGCCAGCTAGAAATTGGCTTTTTTCTTTGCCTTTAAAAAATTTTGGCAAATCTTTTGGGACTTTTCGTCGCTCCACTCTTCCTTGGTGTGCTCCAAAAATTCCTCTTCTTCCTCGCGGTGGTGGTGTTTTATGTCCTCACATAAAACTTGGAGTTTTGCTTTCCAATCGGGGTTTTCCACCGCCACGTCATCGAGTTCACTCATGATAAGTTTTATCTGATGGTGCTCTTGTTTACTTTCTCTGATTTGTTCCTTGGACACATCATTTACACCCGGGATTTCTTGATAGTAGGTGTACTCTTCAGCGTTCATGTGGTGGAGGATTTCTTTTTTTACATCGTTGAACAAATCACGTCTTTCGTTAACAGAAAGTCCTTCTCCTGAAATCGCACGTACGAGTTTGTCTTCGATTTGATGGTGCTCCCACATGATCAAGTCTTCAACTCTCTCATATTCCTTATCCTCATAGGGAAAGTCTTCTTGTTCAAATGGCTGTTCTATGTTCTCCATATTTCCTCCTCAACTTAAGAAAATGCAAGGTGAATGCCGGCCTATTTTGGAGGGAGATGGGGGGAATAATTAAAAATTGTACTATTTTGTCTCGGCGCACATTTAGCATTTGTAATTAACCTTAGTTAAGTGGCTGATTTTTTATAGCAATTAAAGGTTGATATTCAACTTTCCGAGTAATATATCTTAATAAATTTTTGATATAACGATTAATTATGATATTAAGTGGACCTTTAAGTTCATAAAATCATTAGAATTAGGGGAAGCGCATGAAAGTGGCTAAAACTCATAGTCTTAAGAAAACAGATAAGAAGACGTTGGAAAAGTGGTTGAAACTGTTAACGCTGGGAAGAATGTTGGATGAGAGAGCTCCCAATTATTTGAAACAGGCATTAGGGTGGTCTTACCACGCACCATATGCTGGGCATGACGGTATTCAACTCGCTATTGGACAAGTATTTGATAAGGAAACGGATCACTTGTTTCCTTATTATAGAGATATGCTGACTGCACTCAGTGCTGGACTTACAGCTGAAGAGATTATTTTAAACGGCCTTTCTAAGAAGGACGACCTAGCTAGTGGTGGACGTCACATGTCTAATCACTTTGCAAAGCCAGAATGGAACATTCATAACGTATCTTCATGTACAGGTAACCACACTCTTCACGCAGTGGGTGTCGGTAGAGGTATGAAGACTTACAAGCACAAAGGCGTTTCGATCTCTTCTCAAGGAGAGTCTTCTGTTTCTGAAGGTTACTGTTATGAAGCAATCAATGGTGCTTCAAATGAGAAACTGCCAGTTATTTTTGTATTCCAAGATAATGGTTATGGAATTTCTGTTCCAAAGCGTGACCAAACTGCGAACGAATTTGTTGCAGACAACTTCTCTGGATTTAAAAATCTTCAAATCATTCATTGTGATGGGAAAGACCCATTTGATTCAATGAACGCAATGCTTGCCGCTAAAAAACACGCAATGGAGAAAAGTGAGCCTGTAATTGTTCACGCTCAGTGTGTGAGAATTGGCAATCACTCAAACTCCGACAAGCACGAGCTATATAGAGATGAGAAAGAAAGAGCTGAAGCAAAAGCTCAAGATCCAATCCCTGCTTTTAAAAAGTCTTTAATTAAAGAGGGAATCTTTACTGAGAAAGACATCGAAAAGATAGAAAAAGAATGTAAAGAAGTACTAATGGATGCTCACAAGGCCGGAGTTAAAGCTCCAAACCCTGATCCAGAATCAATTTATGACTTTGTTGTTCCTGAGGCATACCCTGGAGACAGGTTTGGTGATGGCACTCACAATGAAGACGGTGAGCCAATAAAGTACATCACAGCTCTTAACACAACACTTAAAGAAGAGTTTAGACACAACCCAGACTCTTATATTTGGGGACAAGATATGGCCAATGGTGACAAGGGTGGTATCTTCAACGTTTCCAAAGGTATGCAGCAAGAATTTGGCAAAACAAGAGTATTCAATGCTCCAATAGCTGAGGACTTTATTGTTGGAACAGCAAACGGCATGAGTCGTTTTGATGAGAAAATTAGAATTGTTGTTGAAGGTGCTGAGTTTGCCGATTACTTCTGGCCAGCAATGGAACAACTAGTTGAATGCTCTCATGATTATTGGAGATCAAACGGAGCTTTTGCTCCAAACGTTGTTATTAGACTTGCTTCTGGTGGATACATCGGTGGAGGTCTATACCACTCTCAAACTATTGAGTCTGTTTTAACAACATTCCCAGGTCTAAGAGTTGTTTACCCTGCATTTGCAGATGACGCTGCAGGCATGCTTAGAACAGCAATGAGAAGTAGAGGTCCAATCCTTTATCTAGAGCCAAAGACTTGTTACAACGCTAAATATGCTATGAGTGTTGTACCTGAGGGGTTTGAGGTTCCATTCGGTAAAGCAAGGCTTAGAAGGGAAGGAAAAGATCTTTCAATTATAACTTTTGGCAACACTGTTCACCACTCACTTGAGGCTGCTGAAAAACTTGCTGAAGATGGCTATGATGTAGAAGTTCTAGATCTTAGAAGTTTGAATCCACTTGATACTGATGCGATCTATGAAACGGTTAAAAAGACTCACAGAGTTTTAGTTGCGCACGAAGATAAGGTGTTCTCTGGCTTTGGTGGAGAAATCGTTGCCACAATCAATGAGATCGCCTTTGAAGAACTGGATGCTCCTGTAAGAAGAATCGGATCTCCGTTCACTCCAGTAGGATTTAATAGAATTCTTGAAAAAGCAATTCTACCAAATGCTCAGAAGATTGAAGACGCCGCTAGGGACCTTCTTAATTACTAAAAAATTCAATATTTAACATGCCCTCTTTTGGGGGCATGTTTCAACTAAATCCTCTTGATACCTTAAGCGATTCCGCAGTATCTAAGTGAAATATTTCATGTTTAATATCATGCTAAAATCTTAAAGAGCCTATAAGTGCTTGATTTTAATACTTTATGAAGGTTTTATTTGCTCTTTGTAAAAATTAAATAAATCTTAACAGGTTGTATTAGGAATATATTATTAATACCGATCAAATAGTTCTACTAAATTGAAGGGGTTTTTAATGTTGAAGTTCAAAGCACTAGGGTTACAAAAAAAATTAATTCTTCAAACCGTAATGACATGTATTTTGTTCTCAGGTGTACTTCTATACGCTGTTCTGAGTCTAGAAGGTGTCGCATCGAAATATAGAGAAGTTTCGACTGAGCAATTTCCAAAGGTAGAAGTTGCCTCAAGAATGGTTGCAAAGTTTAGGTTAATAAGAATCAAAGTTAGAAGTTTGGCCGTAATAGGGAACAGTGAAGAAATTCAAGATAAGTATATTAGTGAGACTAAAACCGCAATACAGTCTTTTCTTGAAGAGAAGAGTAAGTTTAATAACCTGGAGTTCTCTGAGGAAGAAAAGCTTCTCGTTAAAGATCTGGATAGGGAATGGGAGAATTTTTTAACGTTTGGTAAAGACCTTTTATCACAGTATCAAAATCCTTCTGAGGAAAGCCTTGTTAAGGGGGCGCATATGATTCGCTCTATTTGTCCTGTTAAGGCAAAAGCTTGGATGAGTGTTGCTGAAAAATTTGTAGCACTTCAGAGTAAGAAGACTTCAAATGCCGTGATTGAGGCCCAGAGAGAGGGCGAGCTTGTAAGATATATTGTGATAGGAGTTGTCGCTCTAACAATTTTATTATCATTGCTTCAAGGCCTATTCTTTTCAAGTCGATTGACCAAAACTATTCAAGACCTGTCACAGAAACTTTCAGGTACTGCCGATGAAGTTGCCGGTAGCAGTCAGTCTTTGTTGGAGAGTAGCTCGAAACTTAGTGTTGCAGCTTCCGATTCAGCCGCCTCACTTCAAGAGACAGTCTCATCTATTGATGAGATTAGCTCTATGATCCAGAGAAACTCAGAGTCCGCTGAAAGGTCGACACAGGTTTCAGCAAATTCCACTGAAGTTGCAATGCGAGGAAAGAGTGCAGTTCAGGCCATGATCGAATCCATTACAGAAATCTCTAAAGGGAATGACGATGTAGTTGTGGCAATGGAAAAGAACAATAAAGACTTCTCAAAAGTTGTAGAGGTAATCAATGAGATTGGGGAGAAGACTAAAGTCATTAATGATATAGTTTTTCAGACTAAGCTATTGTCCTTTAACGCTTCTGTTGAGGCTGCTAGAGCCGGTGAGCATGGAAAAGGATTTGCAGTGGTGGCCGAAGAAGTTGGAAATCTTGCCGCAATGTCTGGAAAGGCCGCTTTGGAAATTACAGAAATGCTCGAATCTTCAATTAAAAATGTAAATGAAGTCGTCGAAAGTGCTAAAAAGCAGGTGGGTAACTTAATTAAGGAAAGTAAGGTGAAAGTTGAAAACGGAACAAAGACAGCTAATGAATGTAATGAAGTTCTGGAAGAAATCCTTTTAAATGTTAACTCTGTAAATGAAATGGTCGCTGAAATTGCTTCTGCTTCTCATGAACAATCCCAAGGTGTGCAAGAGGTTACAAAGGCCATGCAGCAGCTTGATTCAACCACTCATCAAAATTCTGACATAGCTAGATCTTCCTCTCAGAATGCTGAAAAACTAAATGTCCAGGCCGAGGAATTAAATAGTGCCATAGAAGAGTTATTGAGCGTTGTATCTGGAAAGTCCCATGGAAGTACTGATGGAGCTTCTGAGCAAAAAGAGGCTAAGATTTTGAATCTACCAAGGGATCCCGAGCAGTTCAATGAGGATAGGTTTGTAGACCTGTAACAAGTCCACAGCTCTGGCATGCTTGATTATGCCAGAGCAAGTTTGAAATTCTACTTACATGTTTTTGTAACAGGGACAGTGAACTTAATGTTTACATCATTCCATGTCTTTCCTGCGTGGAGGGCCTTGCAGGCCTCTGTAATGCCCTTTAGATGCGTCATCATATTAAAGTCAAACACATCGATTGTTCCGCTCATAGAGTAAGTTCCATTCTGATCAATTCCGCCAGTTAAAGGGATTTCCTTTTGGACTCCATTCATCTTTAGTGAAATCAACATTGACGAGTCGTCAGCCTCTAAAACTTTACCTTCAAGCTTCTCAACGTTTTGGAAGAAGAACTTGTGAATTTTTTTGTCTCTTGGAGCGTTATTTGTGTTTACCGATGATGTTTCAATCCCAAACTCAACCCCTTCAAAAAGATCTTGTAGGTTTGAAGAGCTGGTCTTTGCTTTTTGAATTCCCAGGCTTTTGAAGTTTCCGCCAACACCAATCTTCGCAGGTGTTTTATAAGCTTCCCAGCTAACATCGAATTTAGATGAGTCAGTTGTAAAAGAGCAATCTTCAGCATAAACATTTGCCATTGTCAGAAGTAAAGCAATCAAAATTTGCATAAGTGTTCTCCTATATTGTGAGGTGTTCAAATGTGACATTTTTGTGTTTGTTCTTAAGTTCTTTTAGCACATTAATGTTTGCCGTGTTTTTACTTCTGTTCAAGATGTAAACTTGAGAGCCTTCTCGCATGAAAGGTGTGGCAACATTAAGCGGTTCATAGACGAGCTTAAAATCATCTTTGCTTTTTATAACGGTATGGGCGACAAAAAATGGTTTCCCAAAACTGTCGCCTAGAAAAAAATTGGTGCTAAATTTATCTTCGTGATCTTTCTCTGCAAGAGATCTCGTAAGAGAGCCATTAAGCAGATAGTTAACTTCATATGCTCCAGGAGTTTCATAATCCAAAAGATCATCCGTCAGCCATACGATTCCGCATGTGTTCGGGGTAATCAGTTGTGATAAAAATTCAATCCCAGAGTCGCTCACTTATAAAATCTCGCTTTTCGCAAACTTGTCGATCACGCCATTTACAAAAGATGCGGATTCTTTGGCCCCATATTTTTTAGCAAGCTCAACAAACTCATTAATAACCACTTTTGGAGGTGTGTCCTTATGATACATTAATTCTGAAAAAGCCAAAAGAAGCACTGTGTGATCGACTTTGGAGAGTCTATTTACTTTCCAATTAGTCAGGTATTGCTCAATTTTTTCTTCAAGCTCTCCATAATGTTTAAGTGTATTTTCAACTTGGCCAACTACGTATTGAAATAAGTTTTTTTCAAGTAGTGTGTCCGTGCTTTCCTTAAACTGACTTATGGAGGATATTATGGCCTCGTTGCTGTTGGCACTTTCTTCTCTTAGTTCTTTGAAGATTGGAAGTTGCATATGGAAAAAATATTGAAAGCAAAATTCTCTTGCCGCACTCTTCTTGTTCACTTTTGTTACCTCTTTTATTTATCTATATTATAGTTATTTTCATCGCCCTTGAGCTCGTTTACAAATTCATCAACATCTTGAAACTTTCTATAAACGGATGCAAACCTGACGTATGCAACAGGGTCAAGGTTTCTAAGATACTTCATTACTAAGTTGCCAATTTCTTTGGTGGTCACTTCTTTATCGGAGATTTCAAGAATATTCTTTTCCAAGTTCTCAACAACACGCTCAATCTGGTCGGTTGATATTGGCCGTTTTTGGCAGGCCTTGTCTAGACTCGAGCGCATTTTGTCTCTTCTGTAAGACTCACGCCTTCCATCCATCTTTGCTACGGCAGGCATCTGAATTTCTATTGTTTCGTAAGTTGTGAACCTTCTTGCGCATCCCTCGCACTTTCTTCTTCTACGAACAGAAAAACCTTCTTTTAAAAGCCTGGAATCAACGACTTTCGTTTCATTTTTTTCACAGAAGGGACACTTCATCTAAACCTCTTATTTGATGGTAGGCAAAATAGCTTCTCCCTTTGGAAATGGCAAGAAACATTGAGTATTCGAAGCCTTTGCTACGCGTTACTTTGTAAGGTTTTTCTGGTGTATGTTTGCTTGACTGGAATATTTTACAAGTGCTAATTTGAAGCCACACACATACACAAAAAACGAGAGGCTTTATGTATCTCATTAAGCATTTTATTATAGTAATCGCCATGTTGTTGATTGCTGGGCAAGCGTTTACGTTTACTTTTTAAGAATGAAGTTTCTGTTTTTAGGATTTATTCTAACTGAAATTTGTATGGCCTCACAGGTTAGGACCTTGTTTTATAATGAGGGCAAATTTAGGTTGAAATGCCAAATCAGTGATAAGTCCAATCGATGCTCAAGAGAGATGTTTGAAAAGGCTGCCCAAGATCTTTGTAAATCAAAAGACCTAAATTTTAAGAATTTAGGCCCAATTGTCTGTATCGACGATCTGGACACTTCAAAAGAGTTCTGCAAGTTTGCCAATGGTGAGTGCGAGAAAAAGACTAATTCCGCTGAACAGACTTCAGAGGACTCATCTAGTTCCCCTGACAAGACCCCTGAGAAAACTCAGTAACACCATCACAGCCTGCTTGGCATGGATTGGGATAGGTAACACCATTTGATCCACACACAGGATTAAACTCCTTCGTGCAGATGCATCTGTCGTTCTCTTCAACAATAGAATTTGTTGGTGCTTCTTGAGCACTTGAAGTTTTGGTCTCATTTTCATTGCATGAGAGCATCATTAAAAACGCAAATAGAGCTAGTACCTTCATATATTCCTTATTGATAAACTGGATACTCTTTGCAAAGAGCTATTATTTCTTCTTTAACTTGAGCGTGAAGACTCTCATCTTCTGGATTTTTCAAAGTTTTTACCATCCAAGTTGCAAGAAGCTTCATATGCTCTTCTTTGAATCCCCTTGTTGTAAGAGCAGGAGTTCCGAGTCTAATCCCTGAGGTAACAAACGGAGATCTCTTGTCACCAGGAATCATGTTTTTATTAGTTGTAATGTGAACTTTCTCAAGAAGAGCTTCAGCGTCTTTGCCGCTCATATTCACACTATCTGTTTTAAGCATCACTAGGTGGTTGTCAGTTCCGCCAGAAACAATCTCAATCCCTTGATTCTCAAGTTCAGCTGCAAGAGCTTGGGCGTTTTTGACAACCTGAGTTTGATAATCTTTAAAGTCTGGGTGAAGAGCTTCGTGAAAAGCAACAGCTTTTGCCGCAATTACATGCTCAAGAGGGCCACCTTGAATTCCCGGAAAAATGTTTGAGTTAATCTTTTTTCCCCACTCTTCAGTTGCCAATATTATACCACCACGAGGCCCTCTAAGAGTCTTGTGAGTAGTGGATGTCACAAAGTCTGCAAGCCCCACTGGACTTGGGTGAAGGCCTGCAGCAACGAGTCCCGCAATATGTGCCATATCCACCATGAAAAGAGCGCCAACTCTGTCGGCAATCTCTTTCATTCTTTTAAAATCAATTGTTCTAGAATATGCACTTGCTCCACCAACGATTAGCTTTGGTTTGTGCTCTTTTGCAAGCTCTTCCATTTTGTCATAGTCAATGAGCTCAGTCTCATGATTTAGCCCATAGCTTACAAAGTTGAATAACTTTCCAGAGAAGTTAACAGGGGAGCCGTGAGTAAGGTGTCCACCTTCACTTAAATCCATCCCAAGAACAGTGTCACCTGGCTTTAATACTGCGAAATACACGGCCATATTTGCTTGCGAGCCTGAGTGAGGCTGAACGTTGGCGTATTCCGCTCCAAACAGTTTTTTAAGTCTTTCAATCGCAAGAGCTTCAGATTGATCCACAAATTCACATCCGCCGTAATATCTCTTTCCAGGATATCCTTCAGCGTACTTATTAGTTAGACAAGAACCTTGAGCTTCCATAACAGCTTGAGAGCAGTAGTTTTCTGAAGCAATAAGTTCAAGGCCATCTTCTTGGCGTTGTTGTTCTTTATTAATAATTTCTTGGATCTGTGGATCAATATCTTTAAGCATATGCACCTCTTATTAGCTTTTTGTAGTATGCTAATGAATTTTGCATGCTTTTCATAGAGCTACATCTGATTATTGGTTGCTAAAACCTTTAAACACATTGAAACCACCTGAAATGGCAATGGCCTATGTTAAAAGATAAAAGGTACTTAGATTTATAGGGAAGGACTGAGCTTGTTAAAGCATGCCCTTCAAGAGAAGGGCATTGTAATTATGCTTCGTATTTTTTGAATAGAGTGGTGGAGTTGGTTCCGCCAAAGCCAAATGAGTTGTTAAGAGCGAATTGGATGTCTCTCTTTTTTGCTTCATTTGGAACATAGTTTAGATCGCAGTTCTCGTCTTGGTTTTCAAGGTTAATCGTAGGAGCAAGAACTCCATCAACTAAACTCTTAACACATACTACAGACTCTAATCCACCTGCAGCTCCAAGAAGGTGCCCAGTCATAGACTTTGTTGAACTAACATCAATGTTTTTAGCGTGATCGCCAAATACACTTTTTATAGCCTTGGTCTCAGCAACGTCTCCTACAGGAGTGCTTGTTCCGTGAGCGTTGATGTAGTCTATTTCTTCTTTTTTAACTCCGGCCATATCAAGAGCTTGCTGCATGCAAGGAATAGTTCCTTCACCCTCTGGATGAGGAGCTGTGATATGGTAAGCGTCAGCAGTCGCTCCAAAACCCACAACTTCGGCTAGGATCTTGGCGCCTCTTGCTTTTGCTTTTTCAAGGTTTTCAAGAATTAGAATCCCTGCACCTTCTCCCATAACAAATCCATCTCTGTCTTTATCAAAAGGTCTGGATGCTTTTGTAGGGTCATCATTTCTTTTGCTTAACGCTTTCATATTGTTAAAGCCAGCAAACGGAAGTCCTGTAAGAACGGCCTCAGATCCACCGACAACCATGGCATCATGACGTCCAAGCATAATCTCTGTGGCACCAGCTCCAAGAGCGTGGGCTGCAGACGCACATGCGCTTGATACAGTATAATTAACACCCTTGAAATTATACTTCATACTAATTTTACCAGTTGCCATGTTTGGAATGAACGAAGGAATGAAAAAAGGAGATACCCTTCTTGGACCCCTGTTCCAGTAAGTTTGTGTTGTTGACTCCATAAAAGGAAAGCCGCCAAGGCCCGTGCCTAAAATAGCTCCAATTCTTAATGGGTCAAATTTTTCTTCAAGAAGTCCAGACTGCTTAAGAGCTTCATCAGTACAGTGAAGTCCAAAGTGGATAAAGCGATCATATCTTGATTGCTCTTTTGCCTCTAAAAGATCTTCTGAGATTTCAAAGTTTTTGACTTGGCCTGCAATGCGAATAGGCCACATATTTTCATCAACATTTTCAAGTGTTGAGATACCGCTCTTTCCAGCGATTAGATTGGACCAAACCTCTTCAAGGTTGTTCCCTGCGCCACACATAGCGCTTATTCCTGTCACAGCTACACGATTCATAATTGCTCCTTGCCGTAAGACGAAGATTTATAATGAAGCCGCTTATAAAAAAAAGGCCTCCGATAAGGAGGCCGTCGGATTTTTAGTTTGCGTTGCTTTTCAAGAAGTTTGTTACGTCGTTGATCGTCTTCAACTCTTCCGTCTTGTCTTCCGGAATTTCTACGCCAAATTCTTCTTCCATCTTCATCATCATTTCAACCATATCTAGAGAGTCTAGGTTTAGGTCGTCAACGAAGTTAGTTTCACCTTTAATATTGCCAGCTTCTACTTTTGTTGCGTCACTTACAATTTTGATAACTTTTTCTTGCATTTCCATTATATCCTCCAAAAATTTATCGTTATTCTAATTAAATATATAGACCACCGTCAACCTTAATAACCTCTCCTGTAATATATCTTGAGGCCTGGCTCAAAAGAAAAAGAGTAAGGTTTGAAACATCCTCAGAAGAGCCAAAATCTCCCATTGGGATTGACTTTTGGTACTCCTCACGCGCCTTGTCTGAAAGCTCGTCAGTCATCTGTGTCGCAATAAAACCAGGACACACTGCGTTGCAACGAATATTTCTAGAAGCTAGTTCCTTTGCAAATGACTTAGTGTACCCAATTAGGCCAGCTTTTGAGGCTGCATAAACAGATTGTGACACGTTACCCATAAGTCCAACGATACTGCTCATGTTAACCACAGAAACATCTTTTGCTCTAAGGAAGTTTCTGCTCAAATGATTTGTAAGCATCATTGTAGCTTTAAGATTAACTCCCAGAATGGAGTCTATATCTTCAGACTTAACTCTCATTACAAGTTGGTCTTTTGAGATTCCAGCATTATTAACTAGCCCTGAGATGTTTCCATTTTCTTTGATGAAGGCGTCAATTGATTCCTTCATTTTATCATAATCAGTGATGTCAAAGTTTAGAGCACTTACTTTACTTGCTCCACATGCCTCAAGCTCTTCTTTAAGAGCAGCTGCTTTTGTTTCATCACCTCTATAGTTAAAAACTACATGAGCTTTTTGAGCGGCCAGTGCCTTGGCAATTGAGTTTCCAATCCCTCTAGAAGCCCCTGTCACTAAAACAATTTTGTTCTCTAGGTCCGAATAAATAGGTGTCATGCTAAAAACTCCTTCAATCCTTCAAATCCAGCTTCAGAATCAAGCGTGTAAGTTTTGAAGTTCTTATTTATCTTTTTATTTAATCCTGTCAAAACCTTGCCTGGACCGACTTCAATAAATACCGTGTCTTCAGGAAGTTTCTCAATACTTTGTGACCACAATACTGATCCGCATACTTGTTTAACCAAATTGTCCTTAATAAGTTTACCGTCAGTACCTTTGGAGTACTCTTTGGCATCAATGTTTGCCACATATGGAATTTCATTTGACTTAAACTCAATAGATTCTAGGTGAGCTGAAAGCTTTTCCTCGGCAGGCTTCATTAGTGAACTGTGAAATGGAGCGGAGACCTTTAAAGGAATTGCCATCTGCTTTCCTTCATAATTCTCCTTAAGCCATGCAACTGCTTTGTCACAAGCTTCAGAATGACCTGAAATAACAGTTTGTCCTGGCTCGTTAAAGTTTGCAGGCATCACCTTTTCTGAATCTGTGGATACCGCTTCACAAGCTTTTTGAACTTCTTCTTTTGGAACTCTTAAGATCGCATACATTTTGCCATCACCTGGAGCAACGGCCTCTTGCATGTACTTGCCTCTAAGTTGAACTGCTTTAACAGCGTCTTTGAAATCAATTGCACCAGTTGCGGCCAGCGCCGCATATTCACCAACTGAGTGACCAAGCACTCTTTCAACTTCAATCCCTTCTTTATCCAAAAAGGTTTTAAGACCCTTAAATAAAGCGTATGAGTGAGTAACAATACTTGGCTGAGTGAACTCTGTAAGTTTAAGCTTGTCCTCAGGGCCTTCAAACATTAAGCCTGTAATTGAAAAATCAAATGCGGAATCTGCATTTTCAAAAACTTCTTTGCACTCAGGAAGCTCGGTTAAGTTCTTGCCCATTCCTACGTACTGGGAGCCTTGACCTGGAAAAATAAGAGTTACTTTCATACGTTTCTCCTAAAATTGTAAAATTGCAGCACCGCTAGTTAGGCCAGCACCAAAGGCCGCAAGCATAACTTTTTGACCTCTTTTGATTCTTCCATCCATTACAGCTTCATGCATTGCTGTAGGAATTGTTGCTGAAGATGTGTTGGCATATTTTTGAACGTTAGTGATTACTCTCTCACTTGGAAAATCCAAAAGTTTTCCAACTGTCTCAATAATTCTTAAGTTTGCTTGGTGAGGAATAAACCAATCAATATCGTCATTTGTAAGCCCATTTCTCTTTAGGAGAGTAGAGCAGTGGCTGGCCATGGTTTTAACAGCATTTTTAAATACTACTTGCCCGTCCATAGTGATGTATTGCTCTTTATTATTTAGAATTTCATGAGTAATAGGTGACATTGCCGCACCATTTGGCATAGCAAGTGCCATTCTCTTTGAAGAGTCACTTCCAAGGATGCTGTCTAAAATAAATGATTCACTATCTTCATCCTGAGCCTCAAGAGCTGTTACGCCAGAGCCGTCTCCAAAAAGAACACAAGTGCTTCTGTCTTCCCAGTTGTTAAAACCAGATGCCATCTCAGTTCCTACAAGAAGAATCTTCTTATAAACACCTGTTTGAATTAGAGAGTTTGCCATTTGAAGGCCATATAGCCAGCCTGTACAGGCCGCATTTACATCAAGGCATGCACAGTTATTTGTAATCCCAAGAGCTGCTTGAAGCATACTTGCGGTGTTTGGTAGCATCATGTCCGGGATAGTTGTTGCAAAAAGAATGCACTCAACCTCATCAACTTCCCAACCAGCATTTTTAATCGCTTCTCTTGCAGCTCTCTCGGCCATGCCACTTGGGTGCTCGCCCTTGGCCAAATCCGAAATTCTTCTTTCTTTAATTCCTGTTCTTTGAGTGATCCACTCATCAGAAGTGTCAACTGTCTTTGAGAGTTCGTCGTTAGTGAGTACTTTTTCGGGATGGTATTTTCCAGTTCCCTGGATTTTTGTCTTATAAAGCTTCATGGTGAATCCTTGGCGTTGTTTCCAAAAAAAATGCCATCAACTAATAAGATTAATTGATGGCGCAAAATTTATTTTTGAATTTAACCAAAGGACGTTTTTAACGTCAAACGAAAATCTAATTACTCAGCAGTTTCTTCTTCGTCTGCTTTTACTTTGATTTCGAATACTTGCTTACCTTTGTATGTTCCACAACTAGGGCATGCGTGATTCGGCATAGTTAGGTCACCACAGTTAGGACAAGACATTGGATGCTTTCTGTACTCTTTATGATGTTGACCGGCTCTTCTAAGGCCTTTTCTTGATACTGATGTTTTCTTCTTAGGAACTGCCACGATATCCTCCAAATATGTATTATATCTTTTTAATCAAAAATTTAAGACTAACTATGTAATATAAATACTGCCTAATGCCAATAGTTTTCTTAAATTTATTGTTTAGTATTATTGCTGTCATCCGCATATTCCAACGGAGTGTCGTGGCATGCCACGGGATACTCGTTGATATTTAAGAAGATTACCTCATGGACCATCTCCTTCATATCTGCGCGATTTAATTCGTAAAAATGCAAGTCGTACATTTCATTTTCGACAAATAGCTCTACAGTGTCCGCATATTCGTCTTCTTCAGCAAAGATGTTCTCAATGAAAACGGCCTTAAATTCAGCTTCTACTTGATCCTTCATCTCTTGAAGAGTTCTTACGCACTCAGTAACAAATTCTGCTTCAACTTTACCGCTTGCCAGTAAAATCGGTCCAAAAGTAGGGTTGTTCTTTTTCTTAAGTTCAATTGTAAGGCTAATGTTGGTTTCACCCAAGTAATCTTCTGGATTTCTTGAAGTCGCTTTCTCATTAAGCTCCATCAACAGTTCACGAACCCACTCTTCAGACTGGTTTAAGTTGAAAGTGTAACTCCTATCGGGAGCTAGTTGTGTTAAATTAACTTTTGCGTCTAAACTATTTTCTGTATGCTGATGCATAGTTACCTCATTAAAAACTAATAGCGACTTATAACGCAATGTGATTAAAGTGAAAAGGTTTGAAATGAATTATTTTCTCTGTGGCTTCTCTGGAGCAGGTAAAAGCCAGTATTTAAAAGAACTTAGAGAATCTGAACAGTATAAGAATTACCTGTTTTTTGACTTGGATGACTACATATTTTCAAAATTGCATGGATACTCAGGGCTTGGTGAGGCCATTGAAGACAAAGGTTGGGAGTGGTTTCGCTCTACAGAGCAAGATTGTCTTATGGAGCTTTTTGATAAAGAGAATGTTTGGGTGGCACTAGGTGGAGGGACTCTTAATAATGAGCTTATTAAAAAGTTAAAGAATATGAACTCCGTAAAAGGTTTTTGGCTAAATACCGATTTCGAAACCTGCTGGGGCAGAATTGAAGGGGATTCTAATCGGCCGTTGGTTAAGAAAGGAAAACAAGCACTTAGAGAGCTTTACCTTGAAAGAGAGCCCCTCTATAAAAATTTTGAAAAGATCTTTCCTTAAAGACATTGGTAAATGCCGACAACCCTTGTCAGATGGTGTGACACAGTGACATAATATCTGAAATGGAACGCCTCGGCATCTAAGGAGTGGATATGCAGGCAGATAATACATCTACAATTTTCAATAAATTCGAAGTGGCCTTGCTTATAGAAGACATTCATGAGGCCAAGGAAGTTTCTGACGCTTTAAGAAATATGGGTATCTATGCCCACTACTATAGTAACCTGGATGAGTTCTGGGTTGCTGCGAATGCTCAGACTCCTGATTTTCTTTTAGTAGATGTGAAGAGGATGTCTCAAGGCAATTTGCTTTTTAAGAACCACTCAAAAGTTAAAAATGGTACCCTTAAATTTGGCTTCTTCTACACTAAGTCTTCCAAAATATTGGTCAATTCAACTTTTGGATTGGGTCATTATGGACTGGTAACTTCTGAACTTGATCTAACGGGACAATTGAGGTCAATGCTTGAAAAACTGGCCAGCGAAGTTGAAAACGACCTGGAGAAAAAGAAACTCCAGGAAAGAGTGCAAAGGCTTCAGACTAGAGCAAATAAAGTAATGGAAGACGCTGGCAAGAGTTTTAAATTTCAAAATCAATTTTCAAAAATGATGGAAGTCTCCAGCCGGCTAGGAACACCAAAAACTCAAGATGAGTTCGTCAATAACTTGATGTCTTTAATGAGCGAGTGGGAAGCATGCGAGCGCTATGGAATTTACACCCTTAATTCAAGTGATCAAAAACTTGTGTCTCCAAAGTTTATTAAGCCAAATTATGAAAAACTTCCAGAGCTTTGGCTTACAAGGCCAGGAGATAAGGGAATTGAAGAGTACGCAGTAGATATGGCATGCGAAGTTGCTTTTGATCTTTTTGATCACGAAGCCAGGGCAATCTTTGTTAGAGGAATTAGAAATAATCCTGAAATCATTCTTATTGCAAAATTTAACGAAGAAGAAATGAATGGTTTTGCTTGGGATTTATTTGAAGAGAGACTCTCGCATAGACTTTCTATTTTGATGCATAAATCTAATAACGCATCACAGGTTACCAAGAGACAGATGAGTGCTTGGGAAGCCTTCAACTATTTAGACGATATGCATTTTCATCAAGCAAATACTGAACACCGTTTGGTGGATGTGAATCTTTCAAACCTTGTAAACAAGATTAAAGAGAAGAATAGCAATCGATTCTATTGGAAGTCGTTTTGTGCCGATTTTATTAATGAGGTTGAATCATGCCTCTCTGGCGATTTTAGGCTTTCAATGTATGGAGCTGAAAGACTAATGGTATTCATGGATAAAAGATACATCGAAGAGGACTACCAAAGGCTTAAGGCCGTCACTGGAGATTTTCAGTTTTGGAGATATTTCCAAGATACTTCAAGTGTGATGACAACTGCAATGAGACCAGAAGTTAACATTTTAGCTCCAAGTTCAGTCAATTATTTGAGACAAGCGAATACTGAAGTTGTCTCGGCCCCTGTGTCCACTCACCTGAAAAGAGCAGTTAGAGGAAAAAGGGAAAGAGTGCTAGATGCATGAGATTTCGCTCTGAACTTGAAATTGACTTTAGAATTCTAAAAGAAAATTTTGAACTCTTAAGAGATAGAGCTCCTTCCAATAAAGTCGTTTTTATGGTCAAAGCAAATGCTTATGGCCATGGACTTTTAGAATGTTCCAAATTTGCTTCAGAGGAATTGAATGTGGACTCTCTTGGCGTGGCAAGTCTTGGAGAGGCCCTACACTTGCGAAAGTCCCTTCCGTCTATGAGTACTGACATAATGGTTTTAAGTGACACTGGAATGGTGTTTGATCATGTTCGAGAATTGTATCTTGACTACAATATTTCACCTGTACTTTCCTCAATTGAAGACTTGCAAGATTTTTTGCAAGACAAACGGTTTCGTAATGCTCCTGTCTTCTTAAAAGTTAATACGGGGATGAATAGACTCGGTATCCTTCCTACAGAAGTGGAGAAGGCATGTAGTTTGTTAAATGCCTATGGCAGAAGGTCTATTGAGCACCTTTTGACCCACTTTGCATGTTCTTATAAAAGATTCAGGAAAGGGGACAAGACTGATAAACAATTAACTCTTTTTCAAAAAGTAAAAAAGCAGTTCTCTGAGGAAGGCATATCTATTGTGAAGACAAGTTGCTCCAATTCAGGAGCGATTGAGCAAGGAGTTGGTCTGGAAGAGTCACATGTTCGACCAGGACTTATGCTCTATGGCCCTGGCATAGGTCTCGAGGAGAGTGGCTGGGCCGGAAGAAGCATATCCTCTTTGAAAACATATGTTATAAAGTCTGAACCTATCAAAAAGGGAGCCCCTATTGGATATGGTGCTCATGTATGTCATGAGGATGGCAATATAGTATTTCTTCCAATTGGTTATGGTGATGGAATGCTCACATATTATTCAAAGGCAGAAATTGAGATTGAAGGTGAGATCGGAAAGATCATGGGGCGTGTTAATATGGATATGGTTGCAATATGGTTCCCAAAAGACGCAAAAAGAAGCTTTCAGAGGGGTGAGATTGTTAAAATATGGGGTCATGACCGTTTCAGCGTCACCCGTTTGGCCATGGCCGCAAAAACTGTTCCGTATCAAGTCTTCACAGCCCTCAATCCCAGAGTTCCCAGAAAATATATAGTTTAAATAAGTCGTTTTCATTGCTTTTTAATTTGTTTACAATTTAATTGATACACTTTTTTAAGTGATCAAATTAAGGATGATAATGATCAAGCTATTAAAGTCTTCCATTGAATGGTTGGGAAGTTGGGTTATGTCCATAACTCCCGCCCTGGGAAGATTTACGCTTTATGCGATTTCAAATTTTCAGTGGTTTTTCAGACCTCCTATAAGAAAGCATCTGTTCTTTGAGCAAATGGTATTCATGGGTAATAAGAGTTTGTTTATTGTCTTTTTAACATCTTCATTTAGTGGAGCTGTTTTCGCTTATCAAATCTATTTGGGATTCACTGCTTTTAGTGTTGATTCCTTTGTTGGGCCTATTGTGGCCATTGCTGTTGTTAAAGAGCTCGCCCCCGTTTTTACCGGTCTTGTTGTTGCCGGAAGGTGTGGTGCTGCGATGGCCGCTCAAATTGGATCTATGAAAGTTACTGAGCAAATTGACGCTTTGGAGGTAATGGGGGTCAATTCCATTCAATACCTTGGAGTTCCAAGAGTGTTTGCAACAGTTGTGACTATGCCGATGCTAACGGGTGTATTTATGCTGGTGGCGAATGCTGGTTCATGGCTGGTGGGAGTGAAGCTCTTGGGAATTGATGAGGCAATCTATTTTGCAAAGCTTGGCGACTTTATGAACTTAAATATGTTGGTGGAAGGTTTGATCAAGGCTGCGGTTTTTGGTTACCTAATTTCAATAATTGGAACCTATCAAGGCTTTGCTGTAAAAGGCGGAGCTGAAGGTGTCGGTAGGGGAACCAACATGGCCGTTGTTTGGGGCATGATTATAGTTCTAATTATGGACTTCTTTTTAACAGCAATACTTGCCCAGATTTTAGGATAAATATGAGTTACGCAATCGAGTTCAATCATTTAACAAAAAGATTCGGAAATCATACAGTCTTAGATGATCTAAACTTTAATATCCATGAAGGAAAGATCACAACTATTCTTGGTTTTTCTGGGGCCGGAAAGTCGACTGTGCTTAAGCATATTCTTGGAATTTATCACCCAACAGAGGGACAGGTAAAAGTGCTTGGGCAAGACATGGAAAAAATGAACGAGGGGCAGATTAGAGAGTTTAGAACAAATTTTGGAATGGTATTCCAATATGCAGCTCTATTTGACTCTATGACAAACTTCGAAAATGTGGCCTTTCCTATGAAGGAGTTCACAAATTACACCAAGGATGAAATCGAAGAGAAGGCGATTGGGTTAATGACGCAAGTTGGCCTTGATGAATTTGCTTTTCATAAGCTTCCATCAGAAATTTCTGGAGGGATGAGAAAAAGAGTTGGTCTGGCAAGGGCCTTGGCATTGCAGCCAAAGGTTATGCTATATGACGAACCAACAACTGGCCTTGATCCCATTACAACACATATGGTTGATGATCTAATTACCTCCACTCACAATCACAATGCTCACTTGCCAATGACTTCAGTGATTATCTCCCACGACATTGCTGCAACGCTTCGTATCTCTGATTATGTTGCCTTTTTGGAGAAGGGAAAAACGGTGGTGCACGCGCCAGTTGAGGAGTTTAGAAAATCTGATCATCCAGTGATTAAAAAGTTTATAGAACTGTCCACCTAGAACTGGACAGAAGTAGTGGGGAAAACCTTTCCTATCTATAGTGAATAAGATTTTTACCGGTTGAACGGTTAAAATAGAGTAAAATTATTAGTTTGGAGTTAACTTGAACGAGTTAAAAGTTGGTTTGCTTACATTATTGGCCATTGCCAGTTTGGTAGTAGTTTCTTTAAAAATTGCATCCAATCAAGCTGGTTTCGGGGAGTACGTCACCTACAGAGCGATTTTAAATGACGCCACCGGTATCTATGAGAAAAGTACCATTAAGGTTGCTGGTATTGTTGCCGGTCGAATTAAATCGATTGAACTTGCTGGCTCACAGGCCGTTGTAACTTTTGAAGTCTTAAAATCAATCAAAATCACGAAATTTGCCACCCTAAGAATTAAAACCATTGGTTTTTTAGGGGATAAATACTTGGATATCTTCTTGGGAGATCCAAATGCACCTCGTATGGAGGAAGGGCAGTATGTAAAGGTTGAAAGTGGAGCTGGTTTTGAACAGCTTGGAAAAAATGCCGCCGACGTGCTTGCTGATGTTAAGGAAATATCTCAGGCCATCAAAGAGGCCTTATACGATAAAGATAGAAATAATATTGTTAGAGGCATAATGGAAGACACTAAAGCATTTGCACAAAATGCTAGAGATGTTTCCAAGTCACTAAAGAATCTTATTACTGGAAATGAAGGCAAGCTAAACGATACAATACAAAACCTTCAAAAGGTTGCTGAACAACTTGCTTACGAAACAGATAGGTATGCAGACGGCTCTCTCATGAATGACATGGAAGGAGTAAAACCTATCCTTGCCAATGTAAGACAGGCCACTGAGGATTTAAAAAATATCATGGCCGACGTTAAAAGCGGGAAAGGGACTGTTGGAAAGCTTCTGCGTGATGAAGAGGTTGTTGATCAAGTTAATGAAACTCTTGCTGGTGTAAATAGGCTCGTTAATAGAATTAACAACTTTAAAACCGATCTATCTATCTATACTGGTTACAATAACGAGTTTGGAGGAAGAACTGATCTTAATATGGATATCATTCCTTCACCTGAGAGGTTCTTTAAGTTAGGTATCGTTCTTTCTGACTACGGTCCTCAAAATGAAGAAGAGACCACCACTTTTACTTCAACCAATGGCGGAGCTGAGACAGAGGTAAATGAGCGAGAAATTGATGAATCAAAATTTAAATTTAACCTTCAAATAGGTAGAAAAATCGGCAATTGGGGACTTAGAGCTGGTCTAATTGAGACGACCGGAGGCGTTGGATTTGATTATCACCTCCCAGAATATGGCAATACAAACTTCTTGGAAGTGTTTGACTACCAAGAGGATGCTGGACCAAATATTAGAGTTGGAACGGAGTTCAGAGTTTGGAATGTATTTCATACTAAACTTATGGCCGAAGACCTTGCGTCGAAAACAGGGGATCAAAGTTTTGTCATAAGTGCTGGACTCAAGTTTACTGATGATGATTTGGCCGCATTAATCGGAGTTTTGGCTAACTAATGGAAAAAAACTGGTTAATTCGCACTAAAAATAATCATATTCTTGGGCCAGTGTCCAAGAATAAGGTTAAAGAATTAGTGGAGAATGGATCTATTAAAGCCGATGATGAAATTTGTTGCGGCAATGGTTTTTGGTTCTATGTTCGTGAAAAAGATCTCCTAAATAAATACTCGCTCGGCTCTGAGATTCAACCGTTTAATCCCGTATCTGAAGCGGAGAGTAAGTTTGGCAAAAATAGTGCCGATATACTTGCCGTCGATGACTCAGAAGAAGATGACATTGATGATATTACTCAAGTCGGACTGAGTCTTGATGATTTGAAAAAAAGCAATGAGGCTGATAAACAAGGCCCACCTGAGCTGAAGTCTCAAACAGAAAAAAAAAAGTAAAAAATCCTAAAAAAGCTGGAAGAGACAAGTTCCTAATTGTCTCAACACTAATCCTATTGGCCTTGGCACTTTCTTTATTTGTCTTTAGAAAGAAAATTGTAAAAGAGTTAATTGAAGTTTCTGTAAGTTTCATCTTGCCTAGTGCACATGCCCAGGAGGGGCCTGGAAGTATTAATGGCTCTTTGGAACTTCGACCAATCACTTCCAAGTTCTCAACAATTGTACCGCGTTCTGGAGTTCTTGGACTCGAGCTTCAAAGTAAACTTGGCAGCATCCCTGAGCTATGCACCGATATGACTGGGCCATTCTATATGAGTGCATTTATTTTGGCCGACATAAATGATGAGAACTATTATCTTAAGATGAATCAATGCCTCAAAGAAGATATGGCTGATAAGCAGTGGGTTCTAAACTATGGCGCAATTCACATTCCTCTAGAGGCCAAAGAAAAAAAAGTTATAGACGAGGTTTGGAAGAAGCTTGGAAAAACGAAGTTTGATTTTGAATTGGAAAATCTAACACTAACTCAAATCAGTAAAACATTGGAGACGATGGAGCCAAGACAAGACTTATTTGCAGTAATAGCTACTGTGAGTATGTATTCCTCTTTGGGAAACTTTGGAAAGGTTGATTTGATTCTAAAAGAATTTTTATCAAAGAGCTTCATGCACAAATACTTCTTTCTTGAGTATCCTTACTTAAACGCTCCAAGGCTTAGAAGAGAAATTGTAAAAATGCTCTCAAGTGCGCAAGGAAAGCTTAAGAGTAACAAGTTGTTTAAAGCATTTTTATTAAAGGTTTATAGCGAGTCAACTGAGGACTTTAAAGATGAGCTTGAAGACAGTTTAAATATTCCGACTGGATCTAAAGAATTGGCCTCTATTTATAATTCTCCAAACTATGGTGCAAAATATCCATTAGTATGGGTGGAGAGAGCACTCTCAAGTCTAAACCCGAGTTCATTAAAATCAACTTTAGATACAATTGAAGTGGATAACAATCTTGACTCCTTGTTAGTACTTAGATTTTACCTTCCTGAATCTAAGGCTAGAAGAGAGGAGTTTTACGCTAAATTTTTGAAGTTAAAGAAAAGTGATAAACCTTGGCACAGAGCTTTGTATTTTGAAATCCTTAGAAATAAGGATTGGCTGAGATTCTATTCTGCTAAAAACAAGGCAGGGCTGAATCCTTTTTTTAAACAGAAAAGGGAGTTCTACAGAAATAATGTGCTTAAAAATGAAGGCATCTTATTTTCAATATACAATCTGTATCAAATGGGAGACTTGCAACGGGAGTATTTTCTAAAACTCTTGGCAATAAGAAGTTATGGACTACCATCAACCCAGATTCTACCACTTTAGCGAAGACTCAATCTGGCTTTCAAAAAAAGCTTCTGAGCTATCCCCCAATGCCTGTTCTGTTCTGGATATTGGCTGTGGCAGTGGTGTTGTTGGAATTGAGACTCTTAATCGACTTAAATCTCCAAAAGAGCTAATACTACTTGAGCCACAAGTTGAATTCTTAGAGTACATACAGAACAATCTTGAATTTATAAAAAGAAATATTGAAGTTGAAATTGTTAACCAGACTTTGGAGAGATTTAACCCAGGTAGAAAATACGACCTAATTGTGAGTAATCCACCTTATTTTAATCCAAAAGAATCTAGGCCCTCAAGAGATATAAATAGATTAAAATGCAGAACTTTTGAAAACTTAAATTTGTTTGATTTTGTTCAACTTGCAATAGGCCATCTCAATCCAAGTGGAGAGTTTTACTTCTTGGCGCGACAAGAAAATCCAGATGTTAAAAAAATTCTTTCTGAGCTAAAAGGCTTTAAAGTTATAGATCAATTCAAGGATGTTCTTCTTTTAAATTTTGTCCATGAATAAAGAAGTTAATAACTCCTTAACTTCATCATCCTCAATATCGTTAAAAACTTCCTGTGCTCTTTTCATTTTCAACTTGTATTGAGGGGAGTGTGGATGAAGCTTTGGCCTAGAAGTGCCTTTGGAGACCTTTTTGAATTGGCTACTTTTAAACTCATCCCACGAAAAGTTTGCGTGGCTAAACTTAATTTTTTGAATCTTACCCTTCAGTTCAGGAATATTTTCCTCAATTTTTTGAATGATCTGAGGGCCCATGAAGCTAAGCTCCTGAGCAAAAATGCTATGTTTAGTCATAACAATTAAGGTGGATCTCATTATCTTGTGGGGAATCGTGTTCTTGGCCATCAACTCACCGACAATCTTGTCCCAGCTTCTAATTAAATAAATGAAGTCGAAACAACCTTTGGTTTTGGAAAAACGACCTCTTTTCGCTCTTTTGAGACGTCTAATCTGGTCTGAGGTATAAACCTCTTCTTCATCGCCGGCGTGTGCCAGGACTTCTCCTAAGGACTTGGTGTGCTTCATGGCGAAGTTTTACCACTAAGCGTAGTGGCTATCAAGAGAATCCCTTGTCTATGCGTAAGAACCTCTGGTATTTTAAGGCATGCGAATAATTTTAATGCTCTGCTCTATATTTACTCTTTTCTCTTGTGCCGGATACCGGTTCCAAGAAAAGGAGAATCCTTTTGCTCAATACGGAGTAAAGTCCATAACAATTCCAATGTTTTACAATAAAAGCAACCTGAGTAACATTTCAGCTCCCATGACCAAAGAGATGTACCATATGCTTTCGACTTTTAGCGGTTTGCATATTAAGTCTGGTAATAATGATGCTGATGCAGTTCTCATTGGAATTGTGGATGCCCCATCCCAGGCCAAAGAAAGTAGAGAGGCCACAAACCTAAGGTCTGCGAAAAATGCCGCAGAAGAAGCTCTTGGAGAAAACAGGGAAGACTTTTATATTCCTTCCACCACAAATGTAAGGGCCTCCCTAAGGCTAATTCTTCTAAAAAATCCAAGTGAGAAAGAAATCGAACTTCTAAAGTCCAGCTTAGGCAAGTTTGCTGTTGGCCCAAAGATAATTGTAAATGAGACGATTGCACTAAGTGGAAGCTTCACTAGAGAAATTTATTCAGATGAGGCCATTGATGTTATAGACACTCAAAACCGAAGTGCTCTTAGAAGCACAGTGGATGATATGGCCAAAAATGCAGCTCAAAATTTTAAGGACATGATTCTTTATGCGTTCTAAATGGAAACTATGGGACTTTTTTAAAGCAAATCCAAGAAGTGTTGACCCTGACAAAAAAGGTTTATACGCAGTTCATTGCTTTGACCCTATAGTTATGAAACTTTTCAAAGACCAGATCCCCTCTGGAGATCTTGATGGCGGAAAGTTAAGGATTTTAACAGCAAAAGACTTTACTAATGATTGGATAGAACAAAACCTTCAAACACTAGGACTGTTCGGAAATAGTGAGTCTTATCTTGTACATTTTGCACAGGACATACCTAAAGATGTTCAGGAGAAGCTTCTAAGTGAGGACTTCCTTCTAGACGATCGTTACGTAATATTATCCTTCGAGCGCGAGACCGATTTCTACAAAGAACTCGTTAAAAAAGACGAAGTAATAGGAATTGATATTCAAGCTCCAATGTTTTGGGAGAATAGAGAATTGCTTGAATTTTTCTCCGCTCAAACAGGAGTTTATTTAGATTACTCCGCAGCACAGAAATTACAAGAATCCGTAGAGGCCACTTGTTCAAACTATCTAAATATCTTAGAGCAGTTAAAAATTAACTTTGAAAATGAATCTATCACTGTGGACAAGTTGGATGAGGTTTTATCCAAAGAAAAGTTGGATCAATTTATGTTGGCAGAGCTTTTTTCCACCAAAAAATTCACAGTTTTTTATAAGCAACTTTTGAGTGTGACCCACGGAGATGACTCCCTACAGAGATTCTTTGCGTTCATGCAAAAACATATGGGAAAAATTTGTGATTCAAGTTATTTAAACTCGAAGAAGAAACTTTCCAAGTATGATCGTCAAATTCTAAGTTGCTCTAAGATTTGGAAAAAAGATGATGCAATGAGATCAATTGATTACTTTAAAGATCTCGAAGTCGAGGCCAGACTTAGAAAACCTCTTTTGTCTCAGAGACTAAGAAGAGATTACCTGAGAACTTTCTGAAGCAAATTCTTTAGACATTGTAATCATCTCCCTTATAGAGATCCCATCTACATAGTTGCCAAAGATTACAACTCCCTTGGGGCGTGCATGGAAAAGACTTCTCACTTTTTTTATTGAGGCCGAACGCTGCTCATCGTAAATAGGAATACCTCTTTTCCAATTGGTGACAAACTTCTCCTCTAAGCACTTCTGCCAATCAGTGGACGGGTCCAGCTTCTTTAGGTCTTCAAATGCGTCCTGCTCAGTATAACTCTCTCCAAGATGGATGAAAGTGTAGCTTCTTTTGTCTAAATCATTTGTTCTTCCCTTGAAGATTGCACTGTTATTCAAAATTCCGGCAGCCTTTATAGGTGAAGTTGGAGAGAAAAGGGCACCAAAAGCACCTTCTAACTTCTCTAGTGCTTTGTTAAAAATCATTGTAGTGCTAACAACTGAGGAGTATTTAAGCTTGGAGAGCTCGTTTGCAATCTGAGGATAGATCTCCTCGATTATTGAGGATGCGTCATGAGCATCAGTGCAAATGATTGTATTGGCATCTGACTGAATTGAGGCCATGGTGCCATTCACTATTTCGTTTTGTAGTTCGTTTTGAAGTGCCTGTATAAGCTCACTCATTCCTAGAGAGAAACTAACGGACTCTGGCCGGTGAGATCTCTCTTTCCTTTGTTTAATAAGCTCTCTTAAAAAGCCAAAGTAAGTTCTGCTCTCAATGCGTTGTTTGAAAACGCTTCGGAACTTTAGAGTTTTTGAGTCTGTGGCATAAATCCCTCCAAATACCGAGCTTAAAACTTCGTAGGAAGCTCTTTTACCAAGAAGCGGCCTAAAGAATTCATAAACAGACAGCTTGTCTAAGTTTTTGGGAATTTTTTTAAAAAGGCCAAAAAATATTATTGGTATTTCCCAGAAGTGAAGAGGGAACGCTTTTAGAGCGTTTGTTCTTTGAAGAAGACGTTTTAGCTTAGGTGCAGACTTTAAAGGGGTGATTCCCAGTTCTTCAAATAATTCAATTGCATCTTCATTAGTAAAGACTGCATTCGCCGCAGTTTCAGCTATACCAAGACTGCCTGTAAGAGTGCGAATCTTTCCACCAATGTGTGATTCTTTTTCAAAAATTTTTACTGAATGACCATTCTTTTTGAGGTAGTAGGCCATCAAAAGGCCGGAGATTCCGGCCCCTATGATATGAGTTTCTTTATAGAGCCCAAGCTGACCTATTGGGCCGGACTCTTCTTTCATTAAGAGTTTACCAGGTCTTTAAGATCACCAGACTCGTACATCTCTGTGATGATGTCATTACCACCAACAAGCTTTCCTTTAAAGTAAAGCTGAGGAAAGGTTGGCCAGTTGGAATACTCTTTAAGTCCTTGGCGAATGTCCATGTCCTGAAGAATGTCGAAAGTCGAGAATTTCGCACCAATATGCTTTAAAATAGCAACGGTATTTGCACTAAATCCACACTGAGGAAAGTGCTCATTGCCCTTCATAAAAAGAACCAGTTGGTCACTGTTAATAGCAGACTCTATTCTTTCTTTTAGTTCGCCGGTTACATCAGCTGGCTTGATTTCTTTAGTGGCGCCATCTTCATTTAATATTTTGAAAGGATTGTTTTGATCCATGATTTTCTCCTTATAGGTTTTGGTATTTTTCTTTGGTCATTGTTTTAATTTTGACCGCGTGAATCTTGTCTTTTAGATCTTCTTTAAGAATATCCATTATTATCTGGTGCTGATCAATTAACATTTTTCCTTTAAAGATGTCGCTTGCAACAAAAATGTTTAGATGATCCATTGTTCCAGTAAGATCGCTAACTTCTACGTGAGCATCTTCGATATTATTTTTGATAAGTTGTTCAACTTCTTGCATTGGTGTCATTTGTCGTCCCCTTCGGAGCCTATAGTACTAAAAAGCTTGTTATAAGTGTAGCTATCCTAGTAGTCAACGCGCAAAGACCAAGGATTTTATGCTTGCCTCTTTTGGTTTCATCTCCAGAATCCAACTTTTTTCCGCTGTTATATATAAAAATGTACAGAAGCACTGTGACAACTGCCAGAGTTACATGGATATTGAGTATGGCCGTGTTCTCCATCGCCTTGCTTGCTTTTGCTATAGCTCCACGGGTGAGCTCAATTTGAAGGATTAAGACAATGTCCCAAATCATGGCAAGTTTCATAGTTCTAATGTGTTGAAATCTATTTTTACGCTTGCCTAAAACCTTTGAAACGCCGTATAGCATTAACGCTACAATTAGCACCGATTGAGTTTGGAATATCACTGCAGACATGTTTATATCCTTTATTAAATAATAGACATATTTTGCGCTTTAGGATTGGAATAGGCAAGATGAACAAGTTAAAGAAATGGGCCGTAATTGATATTGAGACTACTGGGATTGATCCTGCTTATGATCAGATAATTGATCTGGGCTTTCTACAGTTTGAGGGGACTAAGCTGGTAAGAAGCTATAGTTCACTGGTTAGAACGGAGCAACCCGTTTCTAAATTTATCCAGAAATTGACGGGTATCAATGAATCACAGTTGAAAGCAGCTCCACCATGGAAAACTGTGGAGCATGAGCTTCAGACTTTGAAGGAACATGAGCTGATAGCCCACAATGCACTTTTTGAGGAAAAGTTCCTAAAAAAATACCTAGACGCGATAGAAAGTGACGAAGAAGATCGATTTCATGATTCTATGTTGTTTCTGGCCCTATTGTTTCCAGAGAAGAACTCCCTTAACCTTGAAGGTTTTTTGATTGAGCTGGGAATCAAGGACAAAGAAGATCACAGAGGACTTGAAGACTCAAAAGACTTGCTAAAGGCCATGCTTACAGCTTGTTGGCTAGTGCATCAAGACCAAGAGTTCTACCAGTTTCTAAGGGGAATCTGCGGTGATTTTAATCGACAGGATTTCTGGTTTAGAGACTTCTTGGAACTAGAGCCAAGTGAGTTAGTTGAAATTGCTGAGCAGATTGACTTTGATGTCGAAGTTACGGCAAATGCTTATGCGGAGAAGAAATACTCCGAGCAAGAACAAGTTTTTGAGGAGTCAGACCAAAAAAGAGACCTCAATTTTTCAGGCCAAAACATCCAAGGCATCTTGAGGGATGAGGAAGGTTTATCAAGTCACTTCCCAGGGTATAAGTATAGGCAGGCACAAGAAGAGATGTCCTTAAAGGTTGGCCAAGCTTTTAACAATAATATTCATGCTCTTATCCAAGCTCCAACCGGTACAGGGAAAACAATGGGTTACCTGCTGCCAAGTACTCTTTTAACTAAAGGCAAGGGCGAGCAAGTTCTAATATCCACAGGCACCAAAACCCTTCAGAACCAAGCTGTTCAAAAAGACATCCCGCAAATCTACAAGGTTTTAGGGCTTAATAAATCCGAGCTCAGTGTCATCAGACTCTTTGGCTCAAAGAACCACTTATGCGAGCTAAAGTTTAG
Organism: Halobacteriovoraceae bacterium; assembly: GCA_002718735.1. The sequence continues at coordinate 65,673 of PBFR01000021.1, forward strand.
AAACCAAGAGCATGATGATCTTCTGGGACAAATGGATGGCTTTGAGGAAAAATTTGCAAACGCTTATATAGAAACAATACTTTTTTATAATCAAAGAAGCCCCGACTATAACCACGTTCTAACTAGGGAAAGTATTCCGTTTGTTTTAAAAAGGCTAAATAAGTCCCTTTCAGAGCAGCAAGAAAATTTGGCCGTGGACTTTAGAGCGTGTACTGGCAGTAAGTGTCCTTTTTCAGCATCTTGCACTTATCTTCAGGGCCTTAGGAGAGCTAAGGAAGCAAACCTTATCATTGGAAATCACTCCCTACTTTTAAATTGGCCAAGAGGCTTTGACAGGCCGAAGTATGTGGTTGTTGATGAGGCACATAAAATGGAAGGTGAGGTGACAAACGCCTTTACCATGGAGCTTGCTCAAAAAGATCTAGAAAAGCTTGCAAAAAACCTTCCTCAAATGATGGGGCCTTTATTTTACTTATTGGGTAATGTTGAGCAGGGAAAAGAGAACCTGATCAAAGAAATTAGGTCACAATCAGTAGATTTCTCTCAAATGTTGGGAGATCACGTGGCACCCTTGCAGGAGAGTATTGAGAGAATGGCAAGGCAGTTGCCTAGATTCACAGATATTTATTGGAATGAAGCTCCCATGGTTAAGAAAGAGGCATTAAACAATGCTCTTCAAAGTGCAATATTTAATCATATTGAAAGTCTTGCATTCATACTAAAGTCTGTTTACGACCTGTTGTTTCCATACTCTGATAGGTGGGACATCAACTCCTTTGGAGAAGATGAAAACAAGCTTACCGCTTGGTCAGCCTTTGAAAGTGCCTTCTCTCAAGTGGAAGAGGCAAGTGCTGTCTTGAATGCGATGATCAGCCCTAATGAGAAGATGGTAAACTCAATAAAATTTCACGAAGAGTTTGGATACATCTTTAGCTGTGCTCCAATCGACACTGGTGAACTTCTTTATGATAGTGTTTTAAAGGATTCAAACTCTGTTGTTTTCACCTCTGCGACACTTGCAAATCAAGAGGGATCAAAAGGCATGGCAAGTGTGGAGTGGATGACTGGTTATAAGTACCTTGAACCTGAAAGAAGGTTTAAAACTGGCCTATTTTTGAATAACAAATTTGATTATAAAAATAATGCCAAAGTATTTGTTTCCAGTGACTCACCTCAAATTTATGACCAAACGTACGTCGACGAGGTTCTGGAAAAAATTGTACCGGTTATTAAGAATATTGGAGGAAAAACCCTTCTTCTTTTCTCCGCAAAGACAAGATTTGAAAGAGCTATAGAGATCCTACTCAGCAAGCTAGAGAATGAAATGCCCCTATTTATTCAAGGAATGGGCAATCAGGTCGTTGAAGACTTTAAAAATACTTCGGGTGGAGTTCTCGTAGGTATGGAGTCATTTGGGGAGGGGATCGATGTGCCTGGCGATGCTTTAAAACTAATCTATATTGATAAAATTCCAGATCTTAGACGTGATATGGTGATTGACTCCAGAAGAGACTTTTACGCGAGAAGCTTTGGAAATGAATTTGTGGATTACTTTTTGGCCCACAGATGTCGCTCACTGCATCAAAAGCTTGGAAGGCTTATTAGAAGGGAGAATGACTCTGGTGCAATAATTCTTACTGACCCGCGTATTAAGAGATGGAAGGGGCAGACTCTGAAGACATTTAGGGAAATGATGAACCCCTATGAACTGGAATTTCTAGGTTTAGAGCAGGCCTGCGAGAAGGCACAGGAATTTATTGAGGCAAAATCCTAAAAAAGATCTTTGTACTCTGTTTCAAAGTTCTTGAGATTCTGAACTTCAATTTGAATGTCATCGGCGAAGACAGCCTTGTAAGGGATCTGATAGTGTTTGCTTAAATAGATGGAGTAGCCTTTTGTATTGGGGTTTCTGGCCTTATCATCCTCAAAGACTTTGCAGTGAGTTGCCTGAAGTTCCGTATCGCCAACAAAGATTGGTACGGGTTCAAGGCTGCTTAGTTCAATGAAAATCTCAGATTCTTTGAAAGGGCCCTCATACTCCCAGACATTACTAGAAGAAATTATATTGTAAGAAGTCCTATGGACTGGATCAAGTTTCTTGGCGGCGGTGGCCAGCATTGTTGTTGAAAAGGCAGGAGCTGCAATATGGAACTTTCCGGTGATAATCTTTTCTGTTTCATGAATTCCGTCAGTGCCCCTAAAAGTATAGCGTACGTTTTTATCTTTCAAGTCTACAACATAGCGCTCCACGCTTTTGCTGCCACCTAGAAGTCTTTTCACCTTCAAGTTCAATGGCTCAAACTTTTTGGAGAGTTTGTAGTCTACTAGAACTTTTAAAAACTCGCCTGTTTCGACCCTTGATGTAAGTTCAGCATTGAATATGATTCGTCCATGAGAGCCATCCTCTTTGAAGACAGAAAAAGTCTCTTCGCAGTAAACCTGATCTCCCTGGTAGTAGTTGTATTTACCTTCAATGATCTTTTCTTGAAAACTCATAAGATTGTTTGACCCCGGTCAATGTTGTGAAACTTTCTTTTGCCTAGTTTGCTTTGCCTCATTGTCATTATAGCTTGAATTATGATATTTAGTGAATGTTTATCAAGACAATTAATTTTACTTAAAAGGTGCGCGAGAGATGATTAAAATCAAAAAGGGCCTTAATTTGCCTATTGAGGGCACTCCTGAACAAAAAGTTCACCAGGGGCCAAAAGTATCTAAAGTCGCTCTGATAGGGGATGACGTTGTTGGCATGAAGCCAACAATGGAAGTTCAAATCGGGGATAAAGTTAAAGTCGGCCAGCTTCTTTACACTGACAAGAAAACCGAGGGTGTGAGATACACGTCTCCAGCTAGCGGTGAAGTCGTAGAGATAAATAGAGGTGCTAGACGAGCTTTTCAATCAGTAGTTATTAAAGTTGAAGGCGATGACCATCAAGATTTTGAATCTTACAAGGGTTCTGAGCTTTCAGGTTATAAGGATGCTGATGTTAGAGCACTTCTTCTTGAGTCAGGTATGTGGCCAAGTTTGAGAAGACGTCCTTTCTCAAAAGCTGCAAGACCAGACGAGACTCCAAGCAGTATTTTTGTTACAGCTATCGACACTCATCCTTTGGCAGCTGATCCTGCAATAGTTATTAAAGAGCAGGAAACTGCATTTAAAAATGGTTTGAAGGTTCTAGGCAAAATTGCAAAAGTTCACTTGTGTACAGAAGCAAGCTCAACTGTGGTTGGAGCTGATGTTGAAAACGTTTCTGAGACTAAGTTTAGTGGACCGCATCCGGCAGGATTAGCGGGAACTCACATTCACCACTTAGATCCAGTCGGTGAAAACAAGTTTGTTTGGTATATCAACTACCAAGAAGTAATTGCTGTTGGAAAGCTGTTTGAAACTGGAAAGCTTTTCACTGACAGAGTTGTTGCTCTTGCTGGACCTGTTGCAAGAAACCCTAGACTTATCAAAACTAGAGTAGGCGCATCTATAGACGAACTAATCAAAGGCGAGACTTTTGAAGCTGACGAAATTAGACCTGTTTCAGGATCTGTTTTTGCTGGTAGAGAGGCCCGCGGCCCATTCGCATACCTTGGAAGATTCCATAATCAAATCTCACTTCTTAAAGAAGGAAAAGAGAGAGAATTTCTTGGGTGGCACAGTCCAGGTCTAAATAAATTTTCTGTTAAGCCTATTTACCTATCAGCATTTAGCAGCAAGAAATTTGCTATGAATACCAACAAAAACGGAAGCCTTAGAGCTATCGTTCCAATTGGTTCATACGAGAAGGTAATGCCACTTGATATTCTTCCGACGTATTTCATTAGAACGATCATGGCCAGAAATACTGACATGGCCGTAAAGCTTGGTGCTTTGGAATTGGATGAAGAAGATGTGGCGCTTTGTACTTTTGTTGACCCAGGCAAGAACGATTTTGGCCCGGTTCTAAGAGAAAACCTAGAGACCATTGAGAAGGAAGGATAATGAAGTTTTTAAGAGATTTTCTAGATAGCAAAGAGCATCTCTTTCATAAGGGCGGGAAACTTGAAAAAATGTATCCTCTTTATGAAGCGATCGACACTTTTGCTTATACTCCGGCTGACGTTACTGCCGGTCAAACACACGTAAGAGACGGTATCGACCTTAAAAGAACCATGATTACTGTGGCAATGGCATTGTTCCCAGTAATCATTTGGACTCTTTATAATACAGGTTATCAGGCCAATAGCGTTCTAGCTTCCACTGGAGCTGAAGCTGAAGGTTGGAGAGCATCTGTTATGGCATTGCTTGGCCTTGCTCACGACCCTGCAAATATCGCATCTAATATGATTTACGGATTTCTATGGTTCTTTCCAGTATTTTTGGTAACCCAAATTGCTGGTGGTACTGTTGAGCTGATTTTTTCCGTAGTTAGAAAGCACGAAATTAATGAGGGATTCCTAGTAACAGGAATTCTATACCCGTTGATTCTTCCTCCAACAATTCCTTTGTGGCAAGTAGCTATAGGGATCATCTTTGGTGTTCTTGTTGGAAAAGAGATATACGGTGGTACAGGTAAAAACATCTTTAACCCTGCACTTACAGCAAGAGCATTCTTGTTCTTTGCATACCCCGCTCAAATTAGTGGTGACGCTGTATGGACTGCTGTTGATGGCTTCACTGGAGCTACTGCTCTTGGACAGGCTGCTGCTGGCGGACTTGATGCTGTAACTTATTCTTGGAGTGAATTGTTTTTTGGACTTGTTCCTGGATCAATGGGTGAGACTTCAACACTTGCATGTCTTCTAGGAGCTGTTTACTTGATAGCAACGGGGATCGGTTCATGGACGATAATGCTTTCAGTTGTCGTTGGTATGATTGTTACTTCTATGGGTCTTAACCTTATTGGAAGTGAAACAAACTTTATGTTCAATATACCTTGGTACTATCACTTTGTTATGGGTGGATTTGCATTCGCTTTCGTTTTCATGGCAACTGATCCAGTATCGGCAAGTATGACAACTAAAGGAAAGTGGTTCTACGGATTTGGGATTGGTGTAATGGGTATTGTCGTAAGATGTATTAACCCTGCATTCCCAGAGGGATGGATGTTGGCAATTCTATTTATGAATTCTATGAGTCCATTGATTGACTACTTTGTAATTAACAGCAATATCAAAAGAAGGGTGGCCAGAAATGGGTAATAATGTAGGAAAAACGTTATTTGTCGCTTTTGCTTTGTGCTTGGTTTGTTCTGTTTTGGTTTCCAGCACTGCTGTCAGCCTTAAAGATAAGCAAGCTCAAAATGCGGCTTTAGATATGAAAAAGAACGTCCTAAGTGCGGCTGGACTATTAGAGGCCGACACGGACGTAAACGAAGTGTTCTCAAAATTCACAACTGTACTAGTTAATCTTGAAACTGGTGAAATTGTTGATGATATGGATACTCAAGCTTACAACCAAAGAGAGGCACAAAAGAAGCCAGATCTTAGTGTTGCAATTCCTGCTGAAGCTGACTTGGCCGGCCTTAGCCGCAGAGCTAAATTCGGTAAAGTTTTTGTTTATAAGGATGAGCAAGGTGAGTCTCAAATCTATATCTTTCACATAACTTCAAAAGGGCTATGGTCTACAATGTATGGATTTATGGCACTTGGAGCTGATCTTAACACTGTTAAAGGATTCGGTTACTACGCTCAAGGAGAGACTCCTGGTCTTGGTGGTGAAGTAGACAATCCAAAGTGGAAAGGTCAATGGGTTGGAAAGAATGTTTATAATGAAGAAGAAGTTGTTGCTCTTAAGCTTTCAAAAGGAACTGCTCCTAAAGAAGGTCCGGTTGCAGAGTACAGAGTGGACGGCCTAAGTGGAGCGACAATTACTGCAAACGGAGTAAGCTCTTCAATTAAGTATTGGTTTAGCGATCATGGGTATGGCAAGTTCATCGACATGGTTAAAGGCGGCGAGGTGACAATATGAAAATAAAAGAATTGGTATTTGACCCCATTTTAAAGAACAACCCAATTGCTTTACAAATCCTTGGTGTTTGTTCTGCTCTAGCTGTTACGGTTCAGCTAAAGAACGTTATTGTTATGTGTGCCGCTGTTACCTTGGTTGTTGCTCTGGCAAACATGAGTGTGTCAATCATTAGAAATCATATCCCTGGAAGTATTAGAATTATCGTTCAGATGACCATTATTGCTTCGTTGGTTATTATTGCAGAACAGTTCTTAAAAGCTTTCCTTTTTGACCAGTGGAAAACAATGGCAGTTTATGTTGGTTTGATCATCACGAACTGTATTGTTATGGGACGTACAGAAGCATTTGCTCTAAAGAACAATCCAATTGCATCTTTCTTTGATGGTATTGGAAATGGACTTGGCTACTCATTCATTCTTATCTTTGTTGGTTTTTTCCGCGAGCTTTTTGGTTCAGGAAAAGTATTTGGATACACTGTATTTGAATTAACTAAAGATGGGGGATGGTATCAAGCAAATGGTTTGGCGCTATTGCCACCAAGTGCGTTTTTTCTTATTGGATTAATCATCTGGATTCTTAGAACCAAAGATCCTAGCCAGGTAGAGCCTCAGGCCTAGGAGGAGTAGAAAATGTTAGAACACTACACGAATTTAATCATTAAAGCTGTTTTTATTGAAAACCTTGCATTGGCCTATTTCTTGGGGATGTGTACTTACTTGGCAGTTTCCAAGAAAGTGGCGACATCTCTTGGTCTAGGTGTTGCTGTTATTGTTGTTCAGACGATTACTATCCCTGTAAACAACCTTCTTTATAATTACTTTTTGAAAGAAGGTGCACTTGCATGGGCCGGTTACCCTGGAACTGACCTATCATTTCTTGGTCTGATCTCTTACATTGGCGTTATTGCAGCAATGGTCCAGATACTAGAGATGACTTTGGATAAGTTCTTCCCAGCTCTTTACAACACCCTTGGTATTTTCTTGCCACTTATTACTGTTAACTGTGCAATCTTGGGTGGTTCACTGTTTATGGTTGAGAGAGATTATACATTCGGCGAGTCTGTCGCTTATGGTATTGGTTCCGGTATTGGTTGGGCATTCGCGATTGCATTGCTTGCTGGTATCAGAGAAAAAATGGATTACTCTGACGTGCCTGCTGGGCTTAGAGGACTAGGGATAACTTTTGTTACTTCTGGACTCCTGGCTATTTGCTTCATGTCGTTTGGCGGAATTCAACTTTAATAATAGGTAACAGATAAAGGTAAAATATTATGAATGAAATAGTATTAGGCGTTGCGATGTTTACCGGAGTGATCTTGGCCCTGACTGGCCTGATCCTTGTTGCCAGGTCAAAACTGGTTGCCTCTGGAAATATCACTATTAACGTTAATGGCGAAAAAGACATTAAGGTCGCTCCTGGCGACAAACTTCTAAACGCTTTGGCTTCTGAAAAGATCTTCTTGTCATCTGCTTGTGGTGGCGGTGGTACCTGTGGTCAATGTGTGGCGAAAGTATTTGAAGGTGGCGGAGAAATTCTTCCTACTGAAAAAACTCACATCACAAAAGGTGAGGCAAGAGAAGGTTGGAGACTTACTTGTCAGGTTAACTGTAAACAAGACATGAAGATCGAAGTTCCTGAAGAAGTTTTTGGTGTAAGAAAATGGACTTGTAAGGTTAGATCAAACCATAACGTTGCAACTTTCATTAAAGAGCTTGTTCTAGAGCTACCTGAAGGTGAGGAAGTTCCATTTAGAGCTGGTGGATTTATTCAAATTGAAAGACCTGCTGGGCTTGATATCGACTTCAAAAACTTTGAAGTTGAAGAAGAGTATAGAGAAGACTGGGACAAATTTAATCTTTGGCAATATAGATCTAAAGAGGATGAGGAAACAATTAGAGCATACTCTATGGCAAACTACCCTGAAGAAAAGGGTATCATCATGCTAAATGTTAGAATTGCAACACCTCCACCAAATAATCCAAGCGTTCCTCCTGGAAAGATGTCTTCTTACATCTTTGATCTTAAGCCAGGTGATGAGTGTGTTATCTCTGGTCCGTTTGGTGAATTCTTCGCCAGAGATACTGATAAAGAAATGGTTTTTGTTGGCGGCGGTGCTGGTATGGCCCCAATGAGATCTCATATCTTTGATCAGTTCAGAAGAATTAAAACTAATAGAAAAGTAACTTTCTGGTATGGAGCAAGGTCTAAGAGAGAGATGTTCTACGAGGACGACTTTGATATGATCCAGAGAGAGAACGATAACTTCTCTTGGCATGTGGCCTTATCAGATGCTTTACCTGAGGATAAGTGGGAAGGATACACTGGGTTTATTCACCAGGTTCTTCATGATGAATACCTTAGCAAACACCCAGCTCCTGAGGATTGCGAGTACTACCTATGTGGACCTCCAATTATGAACAAGTGTGTTATTGACATGCTTGTAGATCTTGGAGTTGAGCGCGAAGACATTATGCTTGATGATTTTGGCGGCTAAAAATAAGTTTCAATTTATTTTTTATAAGGGGAAGGCGAAGGCCTTCCCTTTTTTTTATGAAATTTCAGAGAGTTAGTAGTGTTTAAATTTTATACGGCCTGTGAAATCTTCACCTCTCATCTCTAATGTACCACCTATTTCCATTACAATTTGAGGACTTACGCGCACAGGTGTGAAATAACTCCATGCTTCAAAGTTTGAATGACTGTTTGAAGCACTATGTTTCACTTAGTGTTGTGCTTGGTGTCGTTGTTTTGTATAAACCTCTCAACGAAACGAACAACGACTTAAGAAAGTCAAAATGAATAGGAGAATATTATGATTAAGAAATTTAAAAATTTAGCTCTAGTAGGTTTAGCTGTATCGACAATTAACCTAGGCCAACTTGCGAACGCATCTTGTACTAAAGCAATCGTGGACAGCGACTTTGAAATTGACCAATACGGTATTCAGCATTTAAATGGACAAGCTTCAGTCTTAGGAATTGTGGGTACCTTTACCTTGGCAGGTGAAGGTTTGGCCGCAGCAGCATTCCCATTAGGTGCAGCCGCTATTACAAGTTCTACTGTGGCAGCATCAGTAATGGATGATTTAGACCAAAGTGAAGCTTACGCTTATAAAGTATTAGATTATTCAAGCTTAGATGAAAGCTATATGGCACCCATTATGGCAAGCTTCATAAAAGGTGTCCAAAGACAAATAGGACAGAACCCTAATGTTGTAATCCCTACAGAGTTTGAAGTTGTGGAAGAGCTGAAGCAGATTAACAATGATCTTACTGCGTGTACTGATGAAAACGGAGAATTTTTTAGACCTACTAAAGAAAGTCTTAACTCTCTTGTAGTAGAGAACCTAACTTACTAAATTTTTAAAAAAATTATGGAGAATATTATGTTTACGAAATCTAAGAATATACTTTTTACGACAATGTCTGTTTTAACTCTTGGTTTAGGCACGGCCCATGCAGATTGCTACCAAGAAGTGTTGGATAGTGAATTTAATGCGCCAGATAAATTCGAAATGACGTTTGTTGGCGGAATTAGTACGATGAGCGGTGCATTTCTTGCTGCAGGCTCAGGACTGGCTGCTGGATCTATAAACCTGGGTCTAGGAGCAATGACAACATCAATTCATGCCTATGATTACCTTACTGACCTAAATGAAAGTGAAGAGTATGCGGCCAAGGTTATTTATGGTGCTACTTATGAAATGGAACCAGGTCAATCGCCAATTCTTGCAAGCTTTATCAAGAATGTAAAAAGAGAGATTGGACAAGATCCAAATGCTGTTATCCCCTCAGATTATGAAGTGATCCAAGAGGTGAAGCAGGTTAATCATGACGTGTCTGCTTGTACAGATGATGATGGAGATTTTTTTAGACCAACTAAGGAGAGTCTTAAGTCCCTTGTCGTAGAGAATCTGACTTACTAAATTTTAAAAAAATTGATGGAGAATATTATGTTTACGAAATCTAAGAATATACTTTTTACGACAATGTCTGTTTTAACTCTTAGTTTAGGTACGGCCAATGCAAATTGCTACCAAGAGGTGATGGATAGTGATTTTGAACTGAGTGTGGGAGATGGTGGCTTTTTAAAAGCGGGTGCTCTGACGTCATCGGGACTTGCAATTAGCTCTATTGTTGATGGCTCCTCTGCAATGTTTGCAATAGCTCCGGTATCCTTGGCAGCAGTTTCAACCTCTGTTGTAGCTTATGACTTAATGAAGGACCTAAGCGAAAGTGAAGAGTATGCGGCCAAGGTTATTTATGGCGCTACTTATGGAGTAGAACCAGGTCAATCGCCAATTCTTGCAAGCTTTATCAAGAATGTAAAAAGGGAGATTGGGCAGGATCCAAATGCTGTTATCCCTACAGATTATGAAGTGATCGAGGAAATAAAGCAGATTAATTATGATCGATTTGCTTGTACTGATGAGAATGGTGACTTCGTTAGACCTACCAAGGAAAGTCTAACTTTCCAATTAGTTAAAAACCTAAGTTACTAAGCCCCTCTAATGGGCAGGAAGTGTAAACAAATTCTTGCCCATTTAATAATTCATAAAATACTTAAAAACAGGATATCGATATGAAAAAGTTATTTCTTTTTTCATTGGCCTTTATTATCAATACTTATGGTGCCACTGAAAACTTAAATGAATCAATTGTGAACTTTGCTGATAATGGAATGTATGACTCTAACATCAGGAACGATTTAAGAGAAAAAATTGAAACTCGCTTAAAAGTAAACACCACAAAGTTAGAGTCCAACTCTGCGATTGCAGGGGAAATCCTAAAAGACCCTAGGATTATTGCAGGGAAACTTGCTAATGCCACCCTGGGAATTAAACTCGCAGGCAAGATTGTGAAGTTTGCAAAAAAGAGGGCGAATAAATTGGATAGGGCCAATCCTTCTTCTGCACACTTGCATTCGTCATGGGGGAATACAGTAAGGGGCCGTGGTGGTCTTGCTGCTTTTTTTGTTGGATTAAACTCATTAATAAATCCATTGGAGGATTATTTCACATTATTGAGTGAGTCCAAGGGGGAGCAAAAGTCTTTCGAGGACTTCTTGGAGGAGTTTGACCTGGATGAGAGAGAGTTTATTAGCTATACCAGAGCTGAAAAAATATCATCTTTGATCTATTTTTATGATGTTATTGAAAAGGATCTTGGAGACATGGATGCTGATATTTTAGACTATGTAACTTTAGACCTTCACCATTTCTCTAAGAAAATTAAGAACCTCTCTTATCTTGTACTATTGGATGGTGCACTCTTGAGCACGATCTAGATTTTTTTCAGGCCCTTTTAGGGCCTGATCTCCAAACAGTTCTTGCAACAAAAATTGTCACCTTTCATTCCAATCAATATGTCTCAAAATCTTGCACAAAAATTGTGGCAGCTACAGAGTTTCTGTGCAGAACAGATTGGCATGTCCATGTGTTTTCTCCATAAAGGTCAAAGCTTGGCGATGGGAAACGTTACTTATCTCTTTGCACAGAGGTTTCTATTTAAGCTTTCATCACTTTTAAAACTGGGATCTTTAACAAATAAGTTGGAATAGAAGAAAAAAGTTGGCCTTTCGACAAGGACAAGTAAGCTGAATTTAACCACAAATTTAATTTACAAAACCAAG
>PBFR01000022.1 GCA_002718735.1 Halobacteriovoraceae bacterium
TATGAAGTTTGAAAAACTGAAATCAGTCGCTCGAACTGGTCTCTCATTGGGCTTCTTTAAGAATCGCCCACCATTAACTTTCTAGATCCGGAAATCTTCTAAGCTATAGCCATATGCCTTAAGAAACTTAAGAGTCAGACTTGGAGTAATATCCATTCTTCCGTTTTCGACATGGTTTACAACCGCACTTGATACACCAATGATGTTGGCCGCTTTACGCATAGAAAGATTTCTAGACTCTCTTAGATACGCTAGCAGTCTTCCTTCATCTGTTAGAATTTTAGTGTCGCTTCTGCGTGTCTTTTTCTTCTTTGTTTTCACTCTTACCTCCTTGAAAATACGTTAAGAAAAAGCCCATGCGATACACAGAGTAGTTTTTTAATATCAGTAACTTAACCTTGCACTTTGACCCTTCTCCTACTCAGCGTAGTCCTCCAAAAACGCGAGTAGCCAAAAAGTTAGCCACAAATAGCCACATCGGGACAGTTTGAGACAAGTTCAGACAGGTCTCAACGTCCGATTCAAACGCAAGTTACTGTAATTAAGTAGCTGATTTTAATAATGTTTAAGGAAAGAGGGCTTCCACCACCGGAATCCGATGGTGGAGGTGGCCGGAATCGAACCGGCGTCCAAAGGTACTTCTGAGAGAGAGCACTACGTGTGTAGTCGCATTAGAGCAAGCGACGGCTTTGAAAGTTTCGTGCCACTTACAAACCTCGGTGAAAGTTTCAACTGCGGTCCCGACTAGCAGCGAGGGCTTAGTTTTCCGACCTCCCCTCAAGAGGTCTTTACCTGCTTTTTGTTATCGGTGCAGGCCCCTCAGCAAGCGCAATAATTAATTAAATTATGCAGCCATTGCGAATTCTTGTTCGTTGCCGAATAAGATGTAATCGGATTTTTAACGAGGCCGTCCGATCAACCCCGACACGCGCTCAATTCGTCTGCAACCCCTGTCGAAACCAGTGCACCCCCGAATTGTAAGCTTATCTATAATATGGTGCTTTTATGCATAATGACAAGGTCTGGAGTGTTAATTCTGTCCAATATAGTTGGTTAATGTTGGCAACTGGCCTGCAACTGTATTTTGTACGGAAATAGCTAAACCAAAGGAGAACAATATGAAAAAAAGAAATCTATTGGCAGCAGCACTACTAATTACCTCTCTTGGAGTAACTTCTTGCGCAAGCGATGAAGAAAAAAGAGAGAAAGAACAAAGAATGGAAGAAACAGTAGAAGCTGAACAAGAAAGAATGGAAGAGTTTGGCGACGAAATGGAAGAAGAAGTTGCCCAAGCTGAAGAAAGCATTGAAGACAGTGCACAACAAATGCAAGACGATATGTCCGATAAACCATGGGCAGATCAAAGAATTAGTCTTGATAGAGCAAAAGAAGTGCAAGAAGCTCTTAAAAACAACGGCTACCAAATTGGCTCTGTTGACGGACTTATTGGACCAAAGACAATGGAAGGACTTAAAAGCTTTCAAGAACAGCATGAAAACCTAACAGCATCTGGAGAGCTAAACCAAGAAACTATCGACGCCCTAGGCCTTGATTTTAATCTTGTGCAAGCTCAACAAGAACCAAGCTCTGAAATGGCCGAATAAGCATTTTAGAAGTTAGTTCTTTAATAAGCGCCTCTTCGGAGGCGCTTTTTTTTTGCCCCGCATACTAAAATTCTTAAGATTAATTTATTTATACAAGCGTTAAAGATTAAAGAGTTCGATCCAAAAGACTTGGGGTTATTCATGGCAAGGCCTTTGCACAATTAATAGGTCACAAAAAAACTAAATAATCACCAGGAGGTTGAATTATGAAACATAAAAAGACAGCTATAGCAATCGCCGTGGCGGGACTTATGGGACTATCCCCATATGCCATTGCAGGCGAAGGATGGGGCGATAAAGCAAAACAAGAAATGGAGTCCGCAGGCGACAGTGTTGAAAGAGGCGCTGAAACCACTACAGAAAAAGTAAAAGGCTTTTTTGGCTCCGATGAAAAACAAGAACAAGCGGCCATCTCTCCAGACAGCTTAAGCAAAGACCAAATCACTGAAGTTCAAAAAGCTCTTAACGAAAAAGGTTTTCACGCAGCTAATGTTGACGGGGAAATGGGAGAAGAAACTTCAAAGGCCCTAAGAAACTTCCAAGAAAATGAAGGAATCACCGCCTCGGGAGAACTTAACAAAGAAACTCTAGACGCACTAGGTGTGGATATTGATGTTAAGCAAGCACAAGAAGAGTCTGAAGTGGCACCAGTTGAGGAGCAACAAGATGACTCAATGGAAAAACAAGAGCAAACCGATCACTCTGAACATCCAGAGAAGCAGGAATCTGAGTCTGTAGTGCCTCAAGAGCAGCAAGAAAGTGAAATGCAAAAACCTCAGGAGCAACAAGAGTCAGCATCAGTAAGCTCCCCTTCTCCTCTTAACTCTGATCAAGTAACTGAACTTCAACAAGCTCTAAATGAGAAAGGTTATGATGCCGGCAATGTAGACGGAATCATAGGCCCTGAAACCAGAGGAGCAATTGAGAGCTTTCAACAAGAGAAAGGGATCACCGCTTCCGGCGAGCTAAACCAAGAAACTATCGACGCCTTAGGATTAGACGTTGATTTAAAGCAAGCTCAGGAAGAGTCTGGATCTCAAATGTTCTCAGAATAATTTGACACGCCGGCCGCCGCTATATGTGGCGGCCCTTTTTAAAAGACACTTTATGAACGATATAAAAAAATACCCAGAATACAAACACAACATGCCACTTAGGGCCACAGGACTTGCGGCAGCTCTAATAGCCATTATCTTGTTCTTGCTTGCTCTCTAGGAGTAAAGAGACCTTTTCTTCTATTAAGATACCAAAATAGCTCAAGGCCTTGGCAGTAACACAAATTAATACTTAAATAATAAAGCACTCTCTCTATGGGAAGGCCAAAGAGTGAGATCCCGCTTGATAAGAATGGATTTACACCCCAATAAGCTTTATGGATGGCAAAGGCATCAATTAGACAGAAATAGCCTGTAGAAAATAAACATGCGCTTATAAACATGCTCTTTGTTCTCCACACAAGACTTCCCCCAAAAAACCACTGTGATCCCATTACAATGCTAAACCATAATAGAATTACTCCCATGTGATTAAGAGCACGCTCTCTAAGCATAATCACACAAGTAATTGCAAGTGGAACAAGCAGTGCCACTCCCCCAAGTTTTATCCACCTAGAAGGAATTCTTACAGGATGAATCCTAGGTCTCAGAAAGTATAGAATTAAACCAGAGAACAAGCACATGCCAGCAATGAGTCCATAGATTTCAAAAGGCACAAGGCCAATCATAAACAAAGACTCGGAGCTATTAAATTCAAGAATGCCCTGTGAAGCAAGTATCTGATTAAGTGGCGCACTAATGATGATTGTTATCGCTCCCACAGCTAAAACACCTGAGAGCACAGTTTTTATGGGATCGTTTCTTTTAAAGAGCAGTAGAAGCTCTAACACAACCCAAGGAGCGACAAAAGCGGTTATCAACTCTATATAGTTCACTCTGCCATGGCCTCTTTTAAATGAAGTCCTGGCCTCATAAATTCAATGAGAGATTTCATTGTGACTTTTGTTCTCTCAAGATGAGTTAGTTTTATATCTTCATTGAGCACTTCGTAGTTTTTTCTCTCAATCTTTTTTCCAAGCTCTCTGTAAGTGTTCATTGTAATAAGAACACCTATTCTTGCTCGTGGCTGAATGAATCTAAGTCCTTCATATGCATGGCCATAGTAAGTATCCGCCAAGGCCAGGTACTTTTTGATGATTCTTTTTAATCCATTGGGTGTTGGGCCTTGCTTTAGCTCTTTGACGCCGTTTCTTGTGAGTTCATCTTCTGGAAAGAGAATTCTACCCTCATTTATATCTCTTAAGGCCCTAGAGCATACAGTGGTTAAGTTAATACTTAGACCTAAGTCCATAGCGCATGCAAGGGCCCTTGGGTCTTTTGCACCCAAGGTGGTGGCGACCATCATGATGAAGGCCGCATTATTTTTATAGCAATAAACCATTAATTGATTGTGATTAAGTGGCCTTTTCTTTTGAAGCTCGTATTTTGTGGCCTCCACTATTTCTTTGGCGCAAGAGGTCCCCATCTCAAGCCTTTTAAGAGTCTCAAGAAAGCGCACCATAAAAGTGTTGCTTGGGTTATCTAGTTCTTTTTCAAGGGTTTCAAGATCCTTTAAGGCCTGATCCTTGTCCTTTTGTCCCGCCAGTTTTTTAGTAAAACTGTAAAAGGCATAAACCATGTTTAGGTCTTGGTCATCATGTTCTTTTAGAAACTGAACGGTTCGATGAAAAATAGCACCGTAGTTCTTTCTGATCTCAATCGGGTCCGGCTCCAAATAATTCATGACAGAATCCTTATTAAAAAAGTGGTTGCTTTATAGTTGCGCGCCATACCTTTGGCCAATAATCTGCTTAGACAGACCTTGATTTAGTTGCAAAACCGTTTCGGCCATACCATCAAGTGGTTTCAACAACTCTTCGATAAATATGCTAATTACACTCTCCACTGTTGGATTTTTTTGAAGATACTCGTGTTGTAATAGTGCGTATGACCTATCCATAAGCTCGCTTAAGGCCCTGGCCAAAGTTCCATCCCTTATAAATTGTTCTTTAATAATTAGAATCTCACCCCGTAAAATATTTTCACGCTTTCTTGATAAGAGCTTCTTAATAACTTCAAAGTTGCTTTGATTAGATTCAAGATGCTTCACAATCAAAAAGGATACCTTTCCCTCTTTAAGATCATTTCCTTGCATGTCTCTTTGTTTGTCTCCGTACAGATCTACGATATCGTCTTGCATTTGCATTAAAAGCCCTAGTTTATAAAAGATATCTTCTAGATCCACTTGGGTTTCTTCTTTGGCATTTGCAATGATTCCCACACCTTTTGCCAGGTTCGCATAAAGAGAGGCCGTTTTCATCCCTGCACATTCTAGATAACGATTTGAGATTCCCTTGCAGGATTCTAGCTCGCTTAATTTGAACTCTCTGCACTGGCCGTCCATGACTTCAGAGGCAAGCCTGTTAAATAGAGTTATGAGCATGTGTTTTTTCTCAAGATCAAGATCTGAATTAAGAATACACTCCGATGCATTGACCATAAGAAAGTCCCCTCCGGTGATGGCAAGATTTTTAGAGAACTTTCTCCAAACACTTGGCCTTGATCTTCTTAGGATGTCTCCATCTTGAATGTCATCATGGATAAGAGTTCCATTGTGAAACATCTCAAGCCCTGCGGCCCAACCAATGGTTGCCAAAGCATTGGCATTCAATGCTTGAGCGAGAAGCCCCACTGCCTTAGGCCTGTTTAACTTGCCCCAAGATTCAAAGTGATAATCAATCATTTTTTTCAACTCGCCGTGGGCGTTTTTCTCTACAACCGCTTTAATCAGACGTTTAGTCTCTTCTACATACAACTCCATTACTTCTCCGCTTTAAAATTTGTTCAAAGTTTGCCAATCAGTGATGATTAAAGCAACGCAGTCCCTTTGCGCAAGAATTAAACCCTGGCCTGATGTTGTCTAACTTAAGTTTTTAGCGGATGAAATCGCTAAGATGCCCTTCATTATTAACTGGCACAACCGTTGCAACCATTACGCTTAGATATTGGATGGAAAAACAGAGGATTTTGCCATGACTATGCTTATAAAATTGATCATCGTGCTTGGTTTACTCAGTGCTTCCACAGCATGGGGCAATGGGCCATCGGTTGGACTTGATGAGAAGCTAAATAAAATAGGGCCTCAAAGACAAGTGGAAGACGGTCCTTATATAGCACCTGACACCATCTATGAAATAGCAAAAGTTCCAGACAAGACCACGGTGCTTCAGATCCAACAAAAGCTTGAAGGCATGGGCATATATAAAGGTCCTCTTGATGGCAAATGGACCAAGAGAACCCAAAGGGCCTTAAGAAAATATCAAATGAGAGAAGGAATAGCCGCGACAGGAAAGCTGAGTGATGAAACTTTGGCATCTCTGAACATGAAAGTTCAGGATGAGAGAAACAAGATCCAAGCGCAACAAGATTCGGATAGCGATTCACAAAACCTAACTGATACCTCTTCGCGCTCCGAAAACCTTGATGCCTACAACAAAGAACTCGTTAAAGAGGTCCAATCCAAGCTCAGTCAACTTGGTTGGGAACTTGATCAAGACGGTGTTCTAGGACTGAAAACGCAAGGAGTGCTCAAAGAATTTCAGGAAAAATCAGCTTTAAAAGTCACAGGAAACATCAATTCAGAAACTTTGAAGGCCTTGAATATCGAGGAAGAAAAGTTTGCTGAATAGTGTTTGGCAGGGGTGAAGCAGGGAGGCCGACTTGTTCGGCCTCTCTCTTTATTCCGTATAAAGGGTTGGCCCTTCCAATGTGCTGGTTGGGGCCTGAATCTCAGGTGTAAGCTGTGCCAGTCTATTGTCATACACATCCACGACCACATTCATAAGAGACTTCCACCAATTCATGTGTCCCTCAAACTTGGCCATTTCTCTTTTAGGATTCTCCCCTTCATAGGTAAATGAAAGAGCTCCATACTTCTTGTACCAGTATGCCTTCAATGTCCCATGTGTTGCATGGCCAAAGATGTCTTTAGTTACTCCGGAGACATACTCAGGATCAATGTGAGTCTGCATAAGTCCCACAATTTTATCAAAGTGATCTTTATAGAAGTTTGATTTTTTCGATTTAATCTCAGGATAAATTAATGATTTTGCACAACAGTGATAGTCCACTGCAAGAATCAATCTTGCGTGAAACTGATCAAGATCTTTTTCAATGAAGTTTATAAACTGGGAGGACTCTTCCTGAGAAGGTGCTCTTCCAATTTTAAAGTCTCTATTTAAATCAATACCGTGATTGTTGAATCTATTCTTCGAAACCACTCCATCAGGATTTAGCTCCGGAAATAAGTATACAACTCCCCCGCTTGTGAAGAACTCTTTAAATCCAGGAAGGCTTTGATCAAACTGTTTTCCCATCTTTTTAACAAGCCCCATGTACTCGTTGCCATGCACTCCTCCAGTAATTAAGACTGCTGGCCGAATAGGGAGTTTGTGTTCATCTTTGTGGATTCTAATAACATACAAATCTTTTCCGCTCTTAGTTTTTCCGTAGACGATTTTTTGCTTTTTAACTTTTAGTTTACTTGCAATGGCCGTCTTTGGAGTAAGCAGTAGGCCTAGTGCCATTCCCATAAAGCTTATGGTGCGAATTGCTGAGTAAATAGATGGGAATAGTTTCATAATGCGGCCCTTTATTTGTAAATAAATTATAAAAAAATTTACACATCGAATCAAGGGCGTAAAAAGCTTCCTAGAAAGACTATTGACCGATTAGGTTCGTTTAAAACTCTAACTAAATTGCTCCCTTATCCTTAGGCCAAGTCATTACATCCTACGATGCCAGAATCGTTGAGATAAATAATTCCGTGATCTTTCAAAATTGATTCTGCTTAGGGTTGCTCGGCCATAACTAATATCTGGCACATCCTCAAGTGAGCCACCTCTAGTGAAATCTCCACAATGTCTCTATGCTTACTATGAGTGTATACCGTTTAAAATGGGAAAAGAGCTGCCCTCCAAAGGAGGGCGTGGGAGTTATTTAATTTTGAAAAGCTCAAAAGAATCGACTGGCATATCAGAGTTGTTCTGATAAGAATGTCCGCCCAATACACCAAGGGAGTTATTATACCTTACCACCTGTGAGAAGCCTTTCTCCTCTTTAAGGTATCTACCAGTATGCATCCACTTTTGAGTGTTAAAGTCATATTCATAAATATGAGAAATATACTCATAGTTCCAATCACCCAGTTTAAACATTCCTCCAAAGATGAAGGCCTTGTTATTAAGTGCTCCAGCAGCAGGAGCAAATGTTGCAAATGGAAGTGCAGGCATTTCTTTAAAAGTTTTTGTTACAGGATCAAATCTTGTGAAATGATCTAGAAGATTAAAGTGACTCGCTCCCTCGCTGATTCCACCAGCAAGATAGATGAGTCCATCTTTTTCAAAAGCTGAGAAAGCTCTTCTTTTTACAGGAAGTTTTTCAGAAAGAGTTGAAAATTTTTGAGTTACAAAATCAAAAACATCAATTTCTGAATGGAAGGTTCCATCATAGTCATTGTCAAACTTTGGAGTTGCATCCCATCCACCAATTAAATAGGCCTTACTATTAACTGTGACCACAACGTTTGAAGAACGATTTCTTGGCATATGCCCTACGATCTCCCACTTTTGAGTGCGGATGTTAAATCTCTCAACAACACTTATGGATTTCCACTTAGGATTAGTACTCTCTTCATATGCAAATCCACCAAAAGCGTAGATGTAATCACCATATGCGGCCAGTTGAAAGCCGTGAGCTTTATGAAGTCTTGGGGCCGTGTTAAACCACTTCCCTTTTGCAATATCGTAATAAGTCACTCTTGCAGTAAAAGACTCTGGTGGGTAAGTATGCTCTGCTCCTTGGTGTCCACCTACAGCATATATTCTTCCTTTATGCTCTATAGCTCCAAAAGAAGATCTTGTTGTACCCGGCATTACAGGCATATCTTTAATTGAGATTGAACTTTCACCTGAAACTCGTGGCGCGTAAAAGCTTACACCCTCTTTTGAGATTAAAAGCTTCTCCTCTTCTTTAGTGCTACTCCAAGAAGCATAGCTTTGAGAGTAAATCGAGAAGATTCCATTCTCTAGACGATCGCTTGTATAGATTAGAGTATTATCAATATCAAAACTTGGAGAGAAGTCTTTCTGCGAGTTTGAAGTGACTTTTTTAATTGTCTTCTCTAAAAGATCATAAACATAGATATCCCAGTTATCATTATGCTTTTTTGTATAGGCCACATATCTTTCATCTTTTGATAGAGATGGCGCCATCCCCTCGTCTATAACCTCTTCTTTATTGTCTAGAAGATTAAGGATTACGATTTCTCTAAGTTTGTCTGTGTTTCTTTGATAGATGATTTTTTCTCCGTCCATAAAAGGTGCTGGAAAAAAGCCTACAGATTCAGTTACAAGCTCTGGAGATACATCATAGTGTTTGTTTCCATTCACTAATTTAAAAGACGCTGTCTTTCTAATACTCTCAAGATCATATTTTACGATTTTATTATTGCCATCAATGAGCTTAGAGAAGAACACTAGCTTATTGTTCTTTGCAAATCTTGGTTGTAGTTGAAAAGTTTTGTCTCCAAAAATTTCCTTATTTCCATTTGTCTCAACAACAAGTCCCAAATCCCTAGGGCCAGTGCCTTGTACATAAGCAATCGATGAAGCATCAGTTGAAATAGCTGGATATAGATGCCAGTTCTCACCTTTGGTTTCAAATTTAAAGTTTTTAAAGTCCAAACTTGATCCTACATGCCTTCCATCAGGGCCTTCTACAAGAAACACCATCTTTTGAGCGGCAAAAGCACTAAATGTGCTAGTCAAAAGTGTTAAAATCATTAGAGTTTTCAAACTTCCCCCTATTTTCCTATTTATTTTTATCTCAAAGTAACCGACAATGTTTTATAGGTCAAACACACGTTTGACATCCACAACTATTTCGAGGTGAATAATGGTTGCAAGAGGTAAAAGCCTGCCAAAAATTATCGAGATTGAAAACAAAATGGTCGAGATCAAGGCCCTTTTAAAGCAAAAAAGGCCAGCTCTCTCTGAAGATGAGATCGAAGAGCTAGTAGTATTTCTGTTGAATCAAAACTTTGTTTAGACCTTAAGCTTTCCTTAACTATTACGTAGCAGTAAGGTTTTCCCTAATTTGGTCTCACTGACCAAGATAAAAGTCTTGTCTCATGCAATGATGGGCTTTACTTGGCCAATGAAGGCTTCCACTTAGGAGGAAATATGCTTACAAAAGTAGGAAAACTAAAAACCGCAGAAGAAAACGGTCCAATTATTCTAGAGAACGCTGAAGGAAAGAACTATGAAGTTAATTCTGTAATTGCGTTTGTTTGGGGCAAGCTAGACGGGTCAACAACTGATGACACTATCTCAGAAGAGCTGTCTAATATTGCTCAGATTGAAAATAAAGAGGCACAAAACGTAGTATCTGAGGCCATCAAGGCACTTCAAGACGTTGAGCTAGTTCAGGCCCAGGCCTAATTTCTGCTTCCAGAACTCGGCCCTCTGCTCGTCAAATTCATTGATGGGTGGATGGCCAAAGGTCGCTCCAGGCCAGGCCCTATCATTCTTATATCTTGCTATTACATGAATATGTAGTTGTGGAACTTGATTTCCAAGACTTGCCACGTTTATTTTATCAGGCCTTACTTCATCTTTTAAAACTCTTGAAACAAAGTTTACTTCTTTGACTAGCTGGGCCTGATCCTTGTCGTCCAAATCTATGAGTTCCTCCAGGCCTGCCCTTCTAGGAATAAGCAGAAGCCAATCTAAGTCTCCATCAAAGTTCAGTCTAACTTGGCAAAGATCTAGATCACAAACGAACACAGAACTATCCTCTAATCTAGGGTGCAGCGTAAATTCGGCCATATTGCGTTCCTCGGTAAATTTGTCGGTATATGCTCATTCTACCACTATCCGAGTAAAACAGAAGATTTTTTAGACAAAATTGGGCAAGTTTGATAGACCAAACACCAGTTACACTTACTATACTAAGCACTAAAACAAGGAGTAAAAGTGAAGTTAGCAGTAGTTTTAGGGCTATTGGCCCCTTTGGCGTTGGCACAATTGAGCAACGAAGAATTGGAAAGAAGAATAAACATCCTTTCTGAAGAGATTACTAATTTAAAGGCACATCAAATGGGCACTTCCAAGAATGAGTCCGTTTATGGCCTTGGAAACTCGGCCTCAAAGGTCTATTTCATTCCGGAAGGGATTTCTTTGGGAGCTTATGGAGAGATCACCTACACTCGCCAAGACAGTGAAAATGAAGATGGGGACACAGTACAAAGCGACCCAACTCTAGAAGCTAATAGATTTGTAATCTACTTGGGTTATAAATTTAATGAGAAGTGGGTTTTCAACTCAGAGATTGAAATTGAACACGTTAATGAAATCTACAATGAGTTTATGTACTTGGACTACTTGCACTCTGATGAGTTAAACGCACGTTTTGGTTTAATGCTTTTGCCAGTGGGTTTTTTAAACGAATTGCACGAGCCTACTCTATTTCCATCAGTAAAGAGACCTTTAACTGAAAAATACATCATTCCAACAACTTGGAGAGAGATTGGTGCAGGTGTATTTGGTTCAGTAGGAAACATCGATTATAAGGCCTACCTTTTAAATGGCGCAGACGCTGATGGCCTAAAACCAAGTTCAGGATTTAGAGGTGCGCGTAAAAAAGGCGGAGCTGATAGCAGTGGCAATTCAAAGGATAACGCTTCGACTGCTGCAGTGGTTGGTAGAGTTGATTACAACTTCAATACCCTAACTTCTGTTGGAGCTTCCCTATATACAGGTGAGGCCTCAAGTGCTGGCACTGAAGATGTTGGCACCACTCTTTATGATGTGCACGCTCAATACGGTTATAAAGGTCTAAGACTAAGATTTCTGTACTCTGAAATGAGCTATGACAATGTGGATGAGTTTAACGCAGTGTCTGGCAATGACCCTCTTCAAGAGAAGATTAGAGGTGGATACATTGAAGCTCTATACAATGTATGGGCCGGAAAGAAAGAAGCGTCTCTATCTCCATTTATTAGATACGAAAACGTTGACCTAAACGCTGAATCTAGCGAGGCCTTCTCAGCAGACGGCGCAAATCACTTTTATAGCTACACTGTAGGTCTTGCCTATTCACCTATTGCGCGTTTAGTATTTAAAGCTGATTACGCCATGATTAAGAACCAAGCTGAGACTGGTGTAAACGAGTTTAACCTTGGAATGGGATTTAACTTTTAATGAAGCTAGCAATAGCGCTTTTAATATTTAATATATCCTATGGGACGGCCAATGAAACATTTCAGGCCGTCCTTTCTAAAATGTATCCAGATTGCAAGCTGGAAAAAGAAATTCTATTTCTAACTTCCGAACAGTTAAAAAAGATAAACGGACTTGCCAAGGCATCTGTGAAATCCAAATTGGCCAATCGATTTAAAACTTGCAGCGGCTCCTACGTCTATGTGGACAGCCATATTGTCAGAACTTTAAATCAAACGGTGGTGGCGGAAGTAACAAGCGAGAACAAAGTTAAAATGTTCACCGTGAGCGCTTTTCTAGAGCCTAAGGAATACAAGGCACCAAAGAAATGGCTAATGCAGCTTTTAAATAAGGATCTGCCAGAGCTTGAGCTAAACACAAAAATTGATGGACTCAGCGGGGCAACCCTTACGGCAAAAGCAAATGTTGGTGCGGCCAAGAAGATTCTTGCTCTTCACAAGGTTTTGGCCGGTGAGTAAAGTCTACAAGTTTACGCATATTGCGGCCTATCTAACCCTTATCCATGGAATCCTATACTTTATTGTAAAATACTATATGCAAGTGGAATCCCCTTACGGATTAAGAGCTCACTGGTCTCAGGGCATCATTCAGGGTGTTCATATTCTTCTTTCTCCCCTATTTATCTTTGCTTTTGGTCTACTGTGGAAAGATCACATTCTTGTTAAGTTAAAAAAATCAAAGCGCAAACGCACAAGCGGAATTGGCCTTGTCGCGATTTGCATTATAATGGTTGTCTCAGGATTGGGTATACAAACCTTTTACAAGGAGGGAATCAAAGAATTTCAAACCTGGGCACACTTGGCAAGTAGTGCTTTGTTTGCTCTTTTCTACGTCATTCATCACATAAGAAAATAATCAAAGCTAAATTAAGCTTCATAATTTAAGCGGCCACAAATTTAATGCTATACATGGCCTTATGGAAAATGTCCTAGGCGAAGCTCCCACACATTTACTAATAGTTTCCTTGAGTGCTCTTTTTGTAATACTAGTCCTTCGCTATGTAATATTACGGGTGATCTATTTTATCTCTAAGTCTAGCGAGGTTAATAAGCTAAGTTTTGAGGCCTTGAGAAAACATTACTTTCCGTCACTCTATGTATTTTTAGGCCTATTTATATATGACATCACGGCATTTGCTTTTGAATTGGAGGTTTATGAAAATCTCTTCAATACAGCGGTGTTAATCTCTTTTACTTGGCTTATGGCAAAGACCGTAAAGTTTATCTCCATGGTCATCTACAGAAAGTATGACTATCAGATTGCCGGCGACAATATCAAAGAGAGAAAAATACATACGCAGGCCTTGTTTCTTGAGAAAATTCTTGTGGTTGTTGTCTGGGTGCTGGGGCTTGCCTTTGCTCTTTTAACAATTGACCAAGTAAAAGGAGTTGGAACAAAGCTGTTGGCGTCTGCGGGTATATTGTCTGTAGTTGTGGGCTTTGCCGCGCAAAAAGGAATAGCAAATCTCATTGCAGGATTTCAAATAGCATTTACTCAACCTATAAGAATTGATGATGTAGTCGTGGTTGAAGGCGAATGGGGAAGAATAGAAGAAATCACTTTAACCTATGTGGTTGTGAAAACGTGGGACTGGAGAAGACTTGTATTACCCGTAACTTATTTCACTCAAAAACCATTTCAGAACTGGACCAGAAGCAGCTCCGACAGATTGGGAAATATAACTTTTTGGGCAGACTATAGTCTGGATGTCCCTAAGCTTCGCGCAGCCCTAGATGATATAATTAGAGACTCAGAGCTATTTAATGGTGAGTTCTGGAACCTTCAGGTGGTGGATGCAAATGAGCGAGCTATGCAGCTTCGAATTCTAGTCACATCGGAAACCTCGCAAATTGATTGGGATCTAAGATGCGAGATAAGGGAGAAAGTCCTTCAATACATCAGACAAACTCAACCAGATGCCCTTCCAACGATAAGACTTGAATCCCCTAGAGACGATAACCAAAGTTTAGAAAAAGGTCCGTTTGATCATAGTCCCCAAAACTTGCATAGTTAAACTGTGCTCCAAGGATTATATTCTCAATTGGAAGATCATAGGCAACACCAACATACGGCGCACCAAAGTTTCTTGAGCTGTCATCTCGTGTGCTGTCGGCAAAATCAACGTCTTGGTTAACTCTATTAAAGGTTGCTCCTCCCCCAACTCTTAGACCTTTTAGTGGCGAGTAGAATGGCCCAACCCTCAAAGACTGATTGGTAATACTTACATCAGTCGCTTCTTTGCCATCAATTTCAATATCATCTGCAGTTGTTGTGGCATTGCCGTATATAAGGTTCCAACCATAGACGTTTGTAAAATAAATCTCGGTGGCGGCACTTAAACCAAAACCTTCAGTTCTTTCTCCATCAACATTTAATGAAGTGGTTCCAAACTGAAGAGTAAAGTTCACGAGCTTTGTGTCGGCAAGCGACAGATTAGAGATAAAAAGTAGTGTGATTAAAATCTTTTTCATATGAATTCAATATTCAAGAATCGCGCAATTTTGTAAATAGAAAACGAACTATAATGGTGGGACTTGAGTATAAGGTTTTGAAATCTCGAATTACCCGCTACAAAAGGCCTGATGCAAATCACTACCCTGCTTGAGAGCTTCTTTATATAATGTTCGACATGCTAAAAGACACTAAAAAATACTCGGTCATCGATATCGAAACAACTGGCGGAAGTGCTAGAGCAAATAAGATTATTGAAATTGCCATCATAAACTTAGACGGAGATGAGATTGTGGAGAGCTGGTCCACTCTTATTTATCCCGAACGAAGAATCCCGCCACAGATCTCTTATCTAACAGGGATTACCGAAGAGATGGTGGCATCCGCTCCAAAGTTTTTTGAGATAGCCAAAAAGATTGTAGAAATGACCGAAGGTCGAATCTTCGTTGCACACAACGTTCACTTTGATTACAGCTTTGTTCAAAATGAATTCAGAGAACTGGGTTACACCTTTAAAAGAGAGCTACTTTGCACAGTTAGACTCTCAAGGAAAATACTTCCAGGCCTTGCATCCTATTCTCTGGGAAAGCTATGTAAGGATGTGGGAATAGAGCTTCCTAAAAAGGATCGCCACCGTGCCATGGGAGATGCCAAGGCCACAGCGATTCTTTTTCAAATGATTCAGGATAAAAATAGCGAAGAGTTTAGGGAAATTTTTAACAAACTGAATGCCAAGATTAACTTTCCACCCTTTTTTGAAGAAAACGACTACGATGATCTGCCAAACCGTCCAGGAGTTTATTATCTATGGGACAAGCGCGGAAAGCTGCTTTACATAGGCAAGGCCAAAGACATTAAAAAAAGAGTGCGCCAGCACTTCATGGTTAAAAGCTCAAAAACTAAAGAGTTTGAATTTAAAAATGGCATGGCCAATATAAGCTTTCAAGAGACAGGAAATGAATTGGCGGCACTCCTATTAGAGGCAAGTGAAATAAAGGCACGCTCCCCCATGTTTAATAGGGCCCTTAGAAGAAAGTACTTTCCCTGGTCAGTCATTCCTTACAAAACTAAAGATGGAGTGATGGAGTTTAGATGCGCAAAGATAAAGGATCCTGAATATCCTATAAGATGCGGTTCAAGACGTGGGGCCGAGGGTACAATCAATAAGCTTTACAAAAAGGCCTTCGGGATTGAGTTTGACCTTCATTTTGAAAACAATATAAAACTTATGCAAAAAACCCTAGGCCTTGAAAACTTTAACCGAGAACTTAAAAAAAGGTACGAAGAGCTTACCTTTACCGAAGAGACATTTCAGATAAAGCTTCCAGGCCGAAATAAAAAGGAATCCTGCTTTATTCAAAGATACGACTCCGGACAACTTCACTTGGTGTATCAAAAAGATGGAGAAGTAGTGGAAAAATTTGAAATTGAGGAAACTCCCGATCTCGTTCAAATAACATTGCATTATTTAAGAAAAAAAGAGCTTAAGACCATCCCTTTGGATGAGAGTGCATAAAAAAGGGAGACATAAAGTCTCCCTTCTTTTTTAGATTTGTGTGCTTTTCTAGAAGAAAATCTCTCCAATGATTTTGTTAACATTCTCTGGAGAAGTTTCATTGTGCTTGGCAATGTCATTTAACATTGATTTAAAGTCTTCGCTTTCACCTTTAAGAGACTTCGTAACAGCAGTTTCGATGTCTTTAAGGTTTTTACCGATGACTTCAACAGCAAACACGTTTGCGTCTTTGTCAGTAAGCTCTCTTGTTCCAGCTAGCTTGTTGAACTGGTGAGCAACAACAGCGATGTCTTTTGCTCTGTCAGCGCTAAGAGCGAATCTTGCGCGAAGTTGCTCAGACATTTGATTTAGATAGTGCTGCTCTTTAAGAGAAGCAAGCTTTTCCATATCAACTGTTCCGTTGTCAGCGTAGTTCATTGCCAAGCTAGTTGAAGCTTTTGAGTCAAACTTCTGAAGCTTTGAGTAGTCAATCAAATCGCCATTAACCATAGCGGCAAGTTTAACAGTTGGATTTGTTGTTTTTACGCTTGAGCCAATTGCAGCGTTGTAACCATCATTCCAACCAGCATCATAACCGTCGTCATAACCATCAGTCTCGCCAATGCCATAACCATAGTCATATCCATCTTGGTAAGCGTAGTAGCTACCATCGTCAAATCCCTCATTGTAGCCTTCAGTTGCGCCGTCAGCGTAACCGTCTTGCTTGCCATCATAGAATCCTGAGGCCTCACCATCATCAAAGCCGTCGCCGTAACCATTGTGGTAAGAGATAGCAGCAGCATCATCATAGCCATCATTGTAGCCATCACTTGCACCAGCAATTCTTCCGTTATCATGGCCATCGTCATAACCATCCATATAGCCATTATCTACATAATCGTCATGACCTTCATTGTAGTTAGGAGTGTAGCTTTGGTCATATCCATCAGCGTAGCCTTGACCTTCACCTCTAGTGTAACCCTGGTCCCAACCGTCATTAAAGCCAGTGCCATAGTTGTCGTTTGAAGTGTAGTAGTTCTTGCCTTCAGCATATCCTTCTTCGTGACCTTGAGCTCTACCCTCTACAAAACTAGAGTCGTAAGCGCCTTGGTAAGTTGAAGAGTATCCAGCATCGTAACCGTCAGAGTAACCTTCGCTCTCACCTGCGGCCGCACCTTTAATTTTACCTGCATCGAAACCTTCTTGATACTTGTCGTTACAACCAGTAACCAAGAAAGCAGATGCCATAAATAATACAATATAGTGTTTCATGGTTCTTTCCTTTCTTAGTAGAAGATCTCTGTTAGTATTTTGTTAAACTGCTCTGGACTAGTTCCCATATTCTGAGAAGCTTTATCCACCAAACTCTTAAGATCGCTTGACTCGCCTTTAGCAGACTTTCTAACAGCAGTCTCAATTTGTCCCATATCAAAGCCGATTAGGTCTTTAGAGAATGCTGACGCGTCCTCAGCAGTCAATGCTCTAGAACCTGCAAGCTTATTGAATTGGTGAGCGGTAACAGCTACCTTTTGAGCACTTTGCTTAGAAAGGCCAAATCTAGCTTGGATTTGTTGTCCCATAGCGTTTAGGTAGTGCTGCTCTTTAAGAGCTCCCAATTTCTCAAGATCAACTGTCCCATCATCAGCGTGGTTGAATACAATTGTTCCTGATTCAAGAACAGACTTTGAATCAAATTTTGGCAAAGAACTGTAGTCAATTAGGTCAGCGTTAACCTTGCCAGCAAGAGCTACTGCAGGGTTTGTAGATTTTGCGGAAGATCCATACCAGCCGTAGTCGTATCCGTCATCATAACCATCATCATATCCGTAGTCATAACCAGAGTCATAACCGTCTTCATAGCCTGCAACTTCACCTTCAGAAAAGCCATAAACTTCCCCGTCGCTGTAGCCGTAGCTGTAATTGTCATTATATCCTTCAGCATGGCCTGCATCGTAGCCATTGTCATAGCCATAACTGCGACCATCGTCATAACCTTCGTTATAACCGCTGTTGTATCCATCAGCTGCGCCGTCAACTGCGCCAACAGCGTAGTTGTTAGAATAGCCGTAGTCATAACCATCAGCGTTTCCGTCAACATAGCCTCTATCGTAGCCATAGTTGTAACCATCAACTGAACCGTCATTGTAACCGTCAGTAGCACCTGCAGTGCTGCCGCTTGCATGTCCGTCAGAATAACCCTGAGCATGGCCCTGAGTGTCCCCGTCAGCAAAACCCTGTTGGTAATCTTCAGAAGCAAAGTCTACGTAAGCTTGCTCGTAACCTTCGCCATGTCCTACAACTCTACCGTCAGCAAAACCATCAGCACTTCCGTCGGCCGTCCCTTGAGCGGAACCATCTGCCTCACCTTCTGAGTAGGCGGAGGAATACGTGGAATTATATCCTTGCGTATACCCGGCATCAAAACCTTCGTCATACCTGGAGTTGCATCCAGCCCCTAAGAAGGCGGTGGCCGCCAATACTGCTAGATACTTGTTCATAAAATTCTCCTATATATCGTGCACAAATCTTAAATACACAGAAGCTTCAGTACCCAAGTCGGTCTTATAACACAATGCAATTGAAAAATTTATCGTATAAAAAAACGGCCTGAATAGGCCGTTTGGAATTTTATAAAGAAATATTAAGTTTAACTATCTCGTAGTTCTGCTGCCTTTTACACAAGGCCATGTAGGAGGATGAGCCATCTGGGTTCTCAAATGGGTTCATGGATGTACAATAAAAGGTGCCATAGTGGTTGTCTTTCTTCTCCAGTCCACAGTACCTGTCCTCATACCCACAAATTGTTGGAAGATTTACAGCTAATGAGGCCGGAGCTATCAGCTCGCCATTATAGGCGGCCATAGTATAGATTCTATTGCCACTTAATAAGGTTGTATCCATGTAGATTGCAGGATTCAGCTCTCCAGAGTTTTTAATCAACATAGGAGTAAAGATATCCGACATAGTCTTTCCTGGAAGAAAGCTAAACTTTGTTGTGTCTTGTCTGCTTTCTGACCAATATCCGTCTTTTCCCTCTAATAGAAGTATGTCATCAATAGTCTCCAAGAAAACATAAGTTCTGTCGTTTTTGTCAAAACTTGCAATATAGCTCACCAAACTATCATAAGGTGTGTCCAGCCTATAAACGTATCTTCTTTCTTCACCTTCATAAAGGTGGGAGATATTAAGAGTGGAGCTTGTTAAGAATCCCACAAACGAATTACCTTGTTTTTGTCCCAAGTCCTGTACCGGATGGATTGCATTGCCCACTAGCGAAGACTTCACATAGTCTAGGTGTGTGAAAGATAGCTGTGCCCCATCAAAAATACTCTCAACAGCTATTCTTTGAAACCCAAGTCCAAAGGAGAATACCCCTTTGACCACGCCATTTTGGAAGTCTTTTTCACTTTGAGCTTTTAGAGCAATCAGCTCCACACCTGTGTCATTCACTGAAATTGCAGGTGCCACTGAGTTTTTAAACTGATCCCTTACAAGGTCTCCAAAATCTCTATTCATAAAGGTTCTGTAGGCATATAGGGATTTTTCCTCATCAAGCTCTAACCAGTAAATTCTTCTCAAGATACTATTGTCTTTTGGAAGCCATGGATCTTGATCCTGATCGATTTCAGGAACTGGGCCTTGATTGATGTAAACAGGAGTTGCTAAAAACTTGCCATTTGAGAGTTTAGTTTTAATATACTTCGTTGTCTTTGGAGTCTCATCTGGTGTGTTTTTATAGTATGGCATCCTCACAACAGGAAGCTCTGGGTGTAATGGAGAAAGATCTTGATTCAAGTATCTGTAATCAATATAAAGTCCCTGACTATCATTTGATGCCACTGATTTAATTAGATAGTCTATTTTTCCATCATAATTAAAGTCCATCTGTTGAACAGTAAGCACCTCATAAGTGTCCTCAAGGGTTATTTCTCTTTGAGCTTCAACCAACTTCCCATTTCTCATTTGGAAAAGGAACACTTTCCACTCATTCCCCTGTAGTCTATAAGTTAAGTAAAAGCCAGGTTCGGCAGAACCTCTAGGCGTTTCAATAGTCATAAGATTTGAACGCGTAGGCCTGTCGTCTTGATTTCTTTTATTTTCTATTTCTTCGCTGAATTCCCTTCTAAAAGAGATCAAGGAGTGAGCTTTATCATTAAATTGAATAGGAAAAACTTCCTTATCTTCAAAGGCATATAGATCTTGTGCAAGGGTTAACTCATGAATATACTCTCTCTCTTTCATGTTTGGAGATTTTACTTTTACCTTATATCTAAAGTAATTCTTTGCGAGTTTGTCAGTTACAACACCTCTCAATGGCACAGCATTGATGCTTCCAGGACCAAAAGGTTTTAGCTTGAAATATTTTTGCTCAATCTCAACGCCTTCAACCAGTGAGCTTAGCTCCACTTCAACTTCCTCAGATTGTGAACCAAAGTTCTTGAAATTTAAAAACAGTTGTCTAAATTTGCCGTTATTTGGATTAAATACCGCTTCCGACATTTGCTTAAAGACAGGCTTAACACTTGGGGCCTGTTTAAGCTTCATTGCTCTTCCTAGCTGAATTAGTCCATGAGTTGATTTTAAATCATCAGTTCTTTCCAAGGCAGAATCATAGATTCTTCTTTGGACTTCATTATTATCCATACCAGGGTAAACACCCTTGATAAGTGCTGCGATTGCCGAAACGTAAGGTGCGGCCTGAGAAGTTCCACTTTTAAGATCATATCCCTGCACGTTTAGCTTCAAAGGAATAAATGCAGTTGGTATAGT
Source organism: Halobacteriovoraceae bacterium (assembly GCA_002718735.1). The sequence goes on from PBFR01000022.1 coordinate 20,654, forward strand.
GGAAGCAATTTGATCTCCAGGAGCTAAAATATCCACTTCTCCACCATAATTTGAGAATCTTGATATCTCTCCATCATTGTCAATTGACCCAACACATACAACCTCTCTGTATGCACAAGGAAAGATCGTTGCGTTTGTATTATTGTTGCCGGCCGCGGCCACAACTAGAACGTTATTTCTAACGGCATTCTTTATGGCCATGTCCAAGTAACGGGTATTCATGGTCTTAGGCCAACCCAGACTTAAATTGATTACATCAACTCCTCTGTGAACAGCATAAAAAATACCCTTGGCGATCCTTCTAGAAGTTGCCTTATACTTTAACTTGTTAGTTTCTCCCTGCATGTCCACCATTCCGGTGACTTTTACAGGAAGAATCTTAATTTTGTCACTGACTCCAGATACTCCAAGTTTATTATTTCTCTTGGCGGAGATAATTCCTGAAACATGTGTTCCATGCCCTGTATCGTCAAATGGATGAGCATCATATAAATATGAAGTACTGGCAAAGTTCCAGCCGTAACAGTCACCTCTTAGACCATTTCCATCTCTATCTTGCATTTGGCCAGTTTGAGGCACGCCATTGTCACACTCTGCTTCATTCTTATAGATCTGCTCGCTTAGCTCTGGGTGATCAAAGTCAATCCCCATGTCTATAACAGCTACTGCGGGTGTCTTTTTAAGACTTCTTTCAATGGAGTCTATTGTTTCAAACCAATCAATATCTTGACCATCTTTTCCGATTTTTTCCTCTGGCCCGCCGTTTGGCATCTGGGCCGATGTTACTTGAGCTTGGTTTCTAAGGCCCCATTGCAGAGGGTATAGAATATCATCAACATCCATACTGGTCTTATCATTTGATCGAATTTCAAAAAAATCAACATCGTGATCGGCCTCAATAAGTTTTACTAACTCATGCGAGCCCAAGACTTTAAGTGCATTTTTGTCACTTGCCTCCACCTCATAAAGTCTTTCTAGATAACCTTGGCCAAATGGTAAAAAACGCTCTGCAGACTTTACCCCTTTAATGCTAGCAATAGATTGAAGTTCCTGTTTACTTAGTTTTTTAGTTGTTTCCACAACAAAGGTTTCAGCAAACAAAGAGGAAGATAAGGCAATGCTCAAAAATAAAGTTTTCATTAAATTAACCTCCCCAGTACCCACGATGCAAGGAATTCTCCATTAGTTATACCTAAGAACTTCCTCATTTTTGCAACTGGTCCTTCGATCTCCTCTTCACCAACTCTTCCAAAAGAGTTTGAAATAATCTTTTTGTCACCATTTGGGTCTCCAACACGAAAGCCATCAATTTTGGCGATTGCCAGCATATTGCCTCCACCACCGACCATCTTTCCAATACCTTCCATTACGAGTCCCTCTTCAATGGCCTCAACCATCTCCATAGTGTATTCAGCAATCTCATCCTGGTTGCCTTCTTCCAAGGCCTGAAAGTACTTTCTCTTGTTGTGGGCAAAGCGGTAGTAACCACTAACCTTTAAAGAATCTTCCCAGTCCAGTCTTCTATTTCTCTGCCTTCTTCTATTGTAGACAAAGATATTTTCGGCCTCTTCTTCAGACATCTCAATCATGTGATTGATTCCGCCTTCATATACAAAAAAGTTCACGTTAATATTGTAGAGAAAGAGCTCCTCGGTTTGAGCTAGAACTTCTTCCTCCATAAATCTAAACTCATAACGCTTCTTTAGCTCTCGAAGTAGGTCTACTGCATCTTCTTTACTCATCTTCCAGCCGTTGTAGATCCTTGAAAGCTTTGCATAAGGGCTCTCAACAAGACCACTGTCTCCTTTCACACCTTCATAGCTTAGAATCTCGTTTTCGGCTTTACCCATATACGTATAGCCAGGATTTCCACCACTAAAGCTTGCAACATTGAAGTTCTTATCCATCAGTTTTCCGGCCAATAATTCAATCACATCTTTGGCGTAGTTTTCATAGTCTCTACCAAAGCTATTTCCGATAGTGCTTCGATAAAGCTCTTTAGTATGACCTTCCGGGGATGTTACGCTAATATTGTCAAACTGATCCAACCAGTTCCACTTCCAAACAAAAACTCCAAACTTCATTTCATCTTCTGTGAAGTTGTGAATTAGAACGTAAGGGTTTTCAACCTTTTCCAGGGTTTGTGTAGATGTTGAAAGGAAGGCATTTCTTAGTGCCTTGAGGTAATCAAGCTGCTTAACATTTGCCTGTCCTTTATAAGTGGACTTAATAGGAACCTTATGAAACTTTGTTCTCGCCCGGCCACTTGTGCCCTTATAGCGAAACTTCATTATAGGGATGTATTTTTCAACACTAACTGAAGGCTCAATTGAATGAACATTGCCCAAGTCTTTATAAACATGAACTTCTTCTTCGCTGGCCCTAAATATGTGAAGTCTATTTAAAATGTTCTTGCTAGCAGAAACATTGAACCCTACATTTGCCACTTCATACAAATTAAGCCCAACTCCAGCTCCAGCGAGACCACCAAAAGAATCGGTGATGATCATAGACTCTCCAACAGCGATATTTTCATCAATAGCTTTTAGGGCGTCTTCAATAGCTGCCTCGTCATCCTCTTCTTTAAGCTCTCTGTAGTGCATATTGTGAAGATCGTTAAGCTGATCAACGCTATTTAAGAGAGAAACTGTTTTGGGGTAATTTTCCTCAGCATAAGTTTCACATTCTTCTGAACATTCGCTTGTTTCAATCACTTTTAGTTCATTGCTAACTTTAGTGTAGTAATCCACCAAAGCTTGCCCTAAAGGATAAATATCTGAAAGGTTTGTTTCATCAACAGAGTTGATATAACTGTTCTTCAAATCTGTATGTAGTGTCAAAATTTCTTGGAACTCACTATCAAATCTCTGAGCAATCTGTGAGGAGCGATGCAGGTCTTTAAGCTCATTAAGCTTTCCAATTGCCTCATTGAATATCTTTTCATTTCTTTTAACTCTAAGATCTGGCGACAGATTTTGATAAAACTCCTTTGCAATAGGATCAAATGCTGAACCGTACTTGTTTTTAAGATATGGCACCATCATATTTTTGAATGGATAATTTAGTGCCTTCTCAACCGATGTAATAGGTCTTACGTGAGCGTAAGTTCGACTTAAATACAAGTCGGCCCTAACATTCAAATCCACTGGCACATATTGTCTTATTTCTCCGGCGGCACTCATCACAGTGTCTCCGGTTTTTGTGTAAACTCCAGTAGCTCCGCCAAATGCCCCTACCGAGATACTGCCACCAACAACATCCACCAACTGAATTAGGTTGTCAGTTCCCATATAGCTTCCTGCAATAACTTCACGTCCAAGAATTACGTTACCTCTTACAGTTGGATAGATGAAAAAATCAAGCGGTAGCTTGCCAGTCTCACCTGTTGTGGCGCCTGTGGCCACTTTCTCTGCAAGCTCTTCTTTAAAATCAACAATTTTGTCTTTAATATTATTTCTTAGATATGAATTGGTCGTTTTAACCAAAAGATCAATACCAACAGAAATACTTTTGGATTTAAAAAATGCAGTCATTTCAGAGGTTGATAAAGGAGACTCTGGATCTGGGATTTTAAACCTTCTAGCGTAGCCATCATAAAACTCTTTGGTGATTTCACCATCCACTAGATCATCTTGATTGCTGATTCTGGCATCTACAGAAAGATTTACGTTATCTACACCAAATAGAAACCCTAAATGGTTTCTTCTACTTTTTAACTTTTGAAGCAAAAGAAGCTTAACTGATTCAGGAAGATATGTAGCATCTACAATATCTTTCCAATCTTGCTCGCCAAGCTTCATAATTCTTCTAATAATCCAAACTGCGTCATCTCTTGAGCAGTCATACTCTTCAGCATGCGCAAAATTTAGTCTCACATTGTCAGAGTACCTACGGCCGATTGTCCAATCCATTAAGTTAATTGACTCAGGAGCATCTACAAGAGCAAATGGAACCACTAAGGAATCATAGATTCTTTTTCCTTGTGGGAGGTCATCAGACAAGTAACCCTTGGCCAGATTGTGAAAGAACTCTTGCCCTTCCATAACGGCCACGTCTTGCACTACAACAGACTTGTCTGAGTCACTTAGAATCCACCTGTCAAAAGAGCCGGCATTGTTGATAGCAATATTTTTTACAAACTCTTTTTTTGCATCATCACTTGGAAATTTAATTTTTAGTCTCGGTACATACTTAACAGGCGGAACATTATAGCCAAGCTTTCTCAGTAAGGCCTTTCTAAGAAAAAAGTTGTGAACAGACTTACTCAAATAGATAGAGTATTGTTTTGGAGTGCCCCAGGCGTTGTTTTTAGAAACAGTAACTCTGTAGTTTCCAAGTCTTGCCCAGCCCTCAGATATATAGTCTACTGTCTCTAAGTCATTCAGGTCCAAGGCCCCATCATCAGATAGATCAACATTTTTAAAGTCTGATACAGGGCCGCCCTGGTAGATGTGGGCCGACTCATGATCAATTGCAGGCTCTAAGTCAGCAAGTGTCCACTGACATCTCGTTTCTTCATGCCTCTTCTTATAATAGGCATCAGCTTCGGAAGATGTAAGCACATCCCCCCTTCTGATCCCATTTCCGCATTCATCACTGTCACATACTAAGTCCGTGGCCGGCATATGTCCGTAGGCCAGAGGAACTGTTCCAAGGATTGGGTTGTAGGCCAAAAGCTTTTCCTGCTCACAGCTGCCATGTCTAGTCACCGAGGTGCCAAACTCTGAATCCTGAGCATACACATTTAATCCTGAAAGAATAAATGCCAATAAAAGTAGCCTCATAAACGTTTCCCCGTATAAAGTTTTGACGATCGTAAATTCTCTTTACGATCTCCCACCTAGAGATCATGCTCTAAGCGCTCCATATTGCGTCATTTTCCAATAACTCACTAAACTAGTGTGCTAATTGTGTGCCATTATTTGTTCTAAACTAAAACTGGGTTAAGATGGTTCTTGTTAAATAAACTATAAAAGGGAGCATGGTTGAAAATACTGGCCATTTCAGAGAATAATGCGGAACTGGAACAACTATCCAGAATTTTAAGAAATCAATTTGCAGAAGTGGAAATTATTCTGGCCAGAACCAAAGAGGAGGCCATGGAACATGCTTCAGTTAATGGCCCTTTTGGTTTTTTTGCCTTGGATGTTGAAGCTAAAGATTATGATCCAGACCAACTTGGAAAAGAGCTTATAGAGTTCACAGGACAAAGACCCTTGGTCTTTATTGGACAACAATCCATCATTACAGACCGTGTATCTCAGGAGCTCTATCAATCCAACGAGTATAACGAATCGATTCTTAAGCCCTTTGAAAGAGAAGACTTTAAAGATGACTTACTCAATAAAGTTGGAAGTGCACTTAACTTTGCCAAGCAGGAAGAGTTTGAGGCATCAATCGAAAGCATTAAACCTGATGAATTTATTCCCATGAAGATTAAAGGCTTTTATCTTTATAAAAGCTTTCCTTATGACATCTACATGGAAATAGCCAAAAGCAAGTATATAAAGATTCTCAGTGCAAATAAACCTTACACAATCAACACGCTAGTCACCTATGCTAAAAAGAATGTAAAGTGGCTTCATATTAGAAAGGACGACCAATTGGCCTACCTTGAGGCCGAAACTAAAAAGTGTATAAAAGCTATTAAAAAAGCTGGGGGAAAACAAGAGGACACAATCCTTGTTGCTTTGAGATCTATCACTCTTATTCATCAAAGCCTCTTGGCCATAGGTGTAACTCCTGATGTTTTAAATCTATGTGAAATTCTCTCTGAGACAATTATTGAAGTTGTTAAAAAACAAGAGGACATAAGAAGAATTTATTTCAACTATCCAAAGATCTATTCAGGTATTGCGAGTAAAAGTTTACTTACGGCCCTGACCGCCACGGCCTTAGTTAACAAAATGGGTTGGGACTCCGCCACCACAACTACAAAGCTATGTGTGGCCAGTATCCTTATGGACTTCACCTTAGAAGATGAAGAAATGACTCATATCAATTCTCACCTAAGCCCTGAAATGGAAAAGTTTTCAGAAGAGGCCGTTGCTGCATTTATTCAACACCCTCTTAAGGCCGCAGAAATAGCTCAGCAATTCACAATCTTCCCAGATGTGGACTATTTAATAGAGAATCATCATGAGACACCAAATAGAAAAGGTTTTCCAAATCAACCCAGCCATTCAAAACTAACAGTTCTTTCAGCTGTATTTAATGTATCTCAATTCATTGCTGCCGAAATCGATGGGCAAAACATTAATAAAGAATTGTTGTTAAAAACGATGAAGTCTTTATCTAAAGATTATTTAAACGGCAGTCATTTTAGAGATGTGCTGAAAACCCTTAAAAGTATGTATCATCTCTAAAGGGTTACCCCTTCAAATGCCTCAATGATTTTTTTATAAGTATGATTCTTATATCTTTCTCTAAGACGCTCTAGGTAGGATTTATTATCCGATATATTTTTAGTGTCTCCAGACTTCACTCTAGAAAGAACATCTGTGGCAATGTCTTCTGAGATGATAATGATTTTTGATAGCGGAGAGATGTCATCTTTATAATTAACAGCAAATCCCTGGCCGTTAGTCATTCCATGATGCTGAGTAATTATCATATCTGCCCCAATTGGACAGCGAGGAAAAGTTTTAACCAATCTGCCAGAGAGCATGGCATGCTCTAAAACAATGGTCTTCTCTTGCTCGGTAACATCTGACCTAAAAAGAAAGTCTTCCTCGTTCATACAATCAGGATATTTTTTAAATAGAGGCACAAGATAGATATCGTGAAAAAACAAGGCAAAAGAAACTTTATTCTGTTGCTCTTGCGAGCCCCAAGAGATGTTTTTAATAATTCCACAAGCAAGATATGTCGCGAGAACAGAATGTTTGTAAGCAAAGTCCCCCTTGTTCTCTAGAAGCATTTTTAAAAGGCCTTTAAGTTTTGGAACTTCCTGAACCACGTGTTGAATACTCTCGATACACGCCTGGGATATCTGAGCAATTTCTTCAGTAACCTCATCTGATTCAAATATCTCCTCTGCAACCATGGACATGCCCTGGCTTGTTAACTCAACTTTCTCTTCAGCTGAAATATCTGTTCTTGTTAGTTCTTTTAAAATTACTCCACTCGTTTTATTGATAAAGCTCAGTCTATGGGTGGCGTCGATATATAAAGTCTCAACACCTTCCTCTAAATACTTTTCAAGGCTATTGCCAATTTCCTTGCCCATTTCAATAATCTTAAAATACTCGTATTCAAACTCCCCAGACTCGGCCCTATAAAATATGTCGCATATGCTTTGATCAAGAGATGAGAATAATTTTATTGGAATTGGAAAGTATTTTGGCACAGACCTTTCTGCCATATCTTTGGCAGTAATTTCTAAAATCTTTGCCATGGCGCGCAGAAGGCCTCGGATGTCATACCTATTTTTTAAGGATATTGTATTCTTAAGTTTTCCGGCCGGCTCGCCTAGGACAATGACTGGAATTTTTAGTGACTTCTCCTCTAAAAAGGAGGTCAGCTTCTCTATGGCACTTTCTTTTTCGTTTAATTCTTTAAAACAGATTATAGCGTCAACATGTGGCACTTGCTCCAAAAGAGATATTGCTCCCTTGAGAGTTTTCTTAATAGTCACACTTGCACCAACATAGGCCCTAAGGTTTACCTCATAGAGATTATTGACGACTTCGTTATTTGAAATAAGTATTGCGTGACTCATAAGGTTAAATCATACCACATATCAATGCTTGCAGCTCTGGGCAGGGATTACCCTCTTAGTGAGTTCAAGTATTTCTTCAAGCGATGAATTCCCATGTTCAAGGCCTCTCTCTCATCGTCTAACTTGTAGAGAATCTCAATATGTTTATAGATTTTTCCGGATTCAGAAAGAACGATATCTACCTCTGCGTCAAATTGGTCTCGAACTTTGTTGACGCTTATGCGTCCAACAAGCTCTGGTGAAAGACCTTTCAGCTCCACAAACTTCTCTTTTGGGTAGTCGTCTTTGATGTTATTGATCTGAGTCATAGTGAGGTGTCCAATTGTTCTTATTAAGCTAGAAACTTTATTGATTTTCATCAAAGTTGGCCAGCCTAACACTCCTTTATAAATGACAAACTACTAATATCTGTTAGAATTATTTGGTAGTTATTTCACGTATATATTGTTTGCTATTTTCTGTAAAAGGGGGAATTTACTTATGCCGTCCCACAACTATTTTACCTCCTCAATTGGTAAAAAGCAGATCACTGCCGTTACAGGTCTTGGTCTTGTTGGGTTCACCGCGATGCACTTGGCGGGTAACTTGCTAATTTTGGTTGGTGCCGACGCATTTAACGCTTACGGACACGCTCTTGTAAGCAATCCATTAATCTACTTGGCCGAGGCCATCTTGTTGGGGATGTTTGTTCTCCACATTGCCATGGCCGCAACTGTGACCGTACAAAACACTGCGGCACGAGGTAGACGTTACTACATCAAAAACCGCTCAGGACGAGGTGAGACAATCGCTTCAATGACTATGCCTTACACAGGTGTGATCATGCTGATTTTCATCATCCTTCACCTGATTAACTTCAAGTATGGGGCCCACTACGAGACTGTTGTCGATGGTGTTGTAATGAGAGACCTCTTTAAGCTTGTTGTTGAGTACTTCGCCAATCCTCTATATGTGGCCTGGTATGTATTTGCAATGATCGCACTTGGGCTTCACACAGGACATGGACTTCAATCAAGTTTACAGACTTGGGGTCTAAACCACCCGTCTTACACTCCAAAAGTTAAGATGGTGTCTGTTGCTTACGGTGTACTGGTAGCTTTTGGTTACTCAGGGCTTGCCATTTATTGCTATTTTTTAAATTAAGAAGGAGTCGCTAATGGGCTTTAAATTAGATTCTAAAATTCCAGAAGGTCCCATCCAAGAAAAATGGGAAAAACATAAGTTTAAATGTAAATTGGTCAACCCGGCCAACAAAAGAAAGTTTAATGTAATCGTTGTAGGTACTGGTCTAGCTGGTGGATCTGCCGCGGCTTCCCTAGCTGAACTTGGTTACAATGTTAAATCTTTCTGTATTCACGACTCCCCTAGAAGAGCTCACTCTATTGCAGCTCAAGGTGGGATCAACGCCGCTAAAAACTATCCAAACGATGGCGACTCTGTATGGAGACTTTTCTACGACACAGTAAAGGGTGGCGATTATAGAGCAAGAGAAGCCAATGTTTACAGACTTGCTCAGGTTTCCAACAACATTATTGACCAGTGTGTTGCTCAAGGTGTTCCATTCGCTAGAGATTACGGTGGATACCTTGCAAACAGATCATTTGGTGGTGCTCAAGTTTCTAGAACTTTTTACGCCAAAGGACAAACAGGACAACAACTTCTTTTGGGTGCCTACTCTTCAATGATGAGACAGGTAAATAAAGGAAAGATCCAACTATACACACGAAGAGAGATGCTTGACCTTGTTCTTGTTAATGGTAAAGCTCGTGGGATCATCGTAAGAGATGTAATCACAGGAGACATTGAAAGACACACTGCTGATGCTGTTATCTTGGCAACAGGCGGATACGGAAACGTATATTACCTTTCAACAAATGCTATGCTTTCAAATGCAACTGCAGCGTGGAAGGCATATAAAAAGGGTGCTGGTTTTGCAAACCCATGTTTTACTCAGATCCACCCTACTTGTATTCCAGTTCACGGTGATCACCAATCAAAACTGACTCTTATGTCAGAATCTCTAAGAAATGATGGACGTGTTTGGGTACCCAAAGACAAAGGTGACAAAAGACATCCTAACGATATCCCAGAAGAAGAAAGAGATTACTACCTAGAAAGAATCTACCCTTCTTTTGGAAACCTTGTTCCAAGAGACGTTGCATCAAGACAAGCAAAGTTTAGAACTGACGAAGACAGAGGTGTTGGTAAAACAGGCCTTGCAGTTTACTTGGACTTCTCCGAAGCGATCAAGCGTGACGGAAAAGACGCTATTGAAGCAAGATATGGAAACCTCTTTGAAATGTATGAAAGAATTACTGATGAGAGTCCATACAAGCAACCAATGAGAATTTACCCTGCAGTTCACTATACTATGGGCGGGCTATGGGTAGATTATAACTTGATGTCTACGATTCCAGGTCTTCACGTTCTTGGAGAGGCAAACTTCTCTGATCACGGTGCCAACAGACTTGGAGCTTCTGCTCTAATGCAAGGTCTTGCTGATGGTTATTTCGTTATCCCTTACACTTTAGGTGATTACTTTAACAACCACGACCTTGAGCCAGTGGACACTAACCACGAGGAATTTGATAAGGCAGAAAAAGAGGTCAAAGAAAGAATCGACAAACTTCTAAGTATTCAAGGTACTAGAACAGTTGATGACTTTCACCGCTCTCTTGGAAAGATCATGTGGGACAATGTTGGAATGAGTCGTAATGAAGCTCGTTTAAAAGAGGCCATAACTGAGATCCAGAAGCTTAGAGCTGAGTTCTGGAAAGATGTTAAAATCCCAGGAAAAGCAGAGGGAATCAATGATGAGCTTGAAAAGGCCGTCAAAGTTGCTGACTTCTTAGAGCTTGGAGAACTAATGGCAAGAGATGCTCTTGAAAGAGTTGAATCTTGTGGCGGCCACTTTAGAGAAGAGTCTCAAACACCAGAGAACGAGGCCCTTAGAGATGACGAAAAATTTGCACACTCTGCAGTGTGGGAATTTAAGGGAGAGAAAGAAGCTCCTGTACGTCACAGAGAAGAGCTAAAGTTTGAGAACGTTCCACTAACCCAAAGAAGTTACAAGTAACGGAGAATATATGAGCGCTAATGAACAACTGCTAACGCTTAATTTAAAAATATGGAGACAAGAAGACAGAAACGACAAAGGCCGTTTTGTAGATTACAAAATGGAAGGCGTCTCCACTGACTCATCTTTTTTAGAGATGATTGATATGTTGAATGACGAATTGGTTAAAGAAGGAAAAGATCCTGTTTCTTTTGACCATGACTGTAGAGAAGGTATTTGTGGATCATGTGCTATGATGGTTAATGGCCAAGCACACGGGCCAAATGCATTGACTACTACTTGTCAGCTTCACATGAGATCTTTCACTGATGGCGACACGATTGTTATCGAACCATGGAGATCAAGAGCATTTCCAGTGCTTAAAGACCTTAAAACAGACCGTTCAGCTTTTGATAAAATCATTGCTGCCGGTGGTTATATTTCAGTAAATACTGGGAACGCTCAAGATGCCAACAACCTTCCAGTTTCTAAAGAAAATGCCGATTTGGCCATGGATGCTGCAAGTTGTATTGGCTGTGGTGCATGTGTTGCTGCTTGTCCAAACGCATCTGCAATGCTCTTTACATCTGCAAAGATCTCTCAACTTGCTCAGTTCCCACAAGGACAAGTTGAAGCAGCTGAAAGAGCTTCAAACATGGTTCGTGAAATGGATGAGCTTGGATTTGGTAACTGTACCAATCACGCAGAATGTGAGGCCGCTTGCCCTAAAGGCATTGACCTGAGAAACATCGCTCACATGAACAGAGAATTTCTTAAAGCTAAAGTTAAAGGCAAATAAAACAAAAAAGGAGATCTTCGGATCTCCTTTTTTTTTTTATATTTTTAATTCAAATACCCCAATTCCTCTTGCACTATCAAATGGTGCTCCACTCGTACCGTTTGCAGGGGCCCTAACATGGCCAAACTGTCCGGCCATATAGAAGACATAAACTTTTCCATTAAGAACTTCAACTCCGGCCACCTCTGGTTGGTCTCCAGGAAGAGACGTGAAATCTGGGGTGTCATCCCAGTTTCCAGCACCATAGATTTCACTTCCTAAATCAACGGCAACTCCCTTGCTCTCATCAAAGCTTGTTAAAGAGCTCCCTGGAATTAAAGTCCACTTATTCGTAATATTGCTAAAGGCAAACATGTAAACTTCCCCATTTTGTTTAAAAACGTGAGGACTTTTGTAGTCCTTTAAAATGTAACTAGATGGCATATTAAAGCTTATCAAATCGGTTGAAGTTGCAATCGAAATATAATCAGTATCATTTGTGGGAGCGTTTGAGGTCGTATTGTACATATAGTAAGTTCCAGAATCATAAAAGATATCTAGATCCACATGACTCGTTTTACCTTTCCAAGTATCGTCATTCTGAGAGAATAGAAAGTTTTTGTCCTCATCTACATTAAAGTCTGCACTTGAGAGGGTTTCGGGTGAGCTCGCACTGAATCCAACAGGGTAATAACCATTTGAAGAAACTACTGCAGAAGCGCTAAACATTGCCGGCACGTTAGACATATTGTACTCGGCACTTCTAAACCACTTAAGAGAAATTCCTGAAACCCCAGAGCCAGTGTCTACCATAAACGTATTTTTAACACTTCCCACTGCAAATCCATTTGAGTCGGAATCATTAATATTAACAATCTCATTTTCACCAGTGGCCGCATCGCCGTCATGCCATACAACATTAGAGCCTGGACTCCAGGTTGCAAGTCCCCAGTGCCAGCCACCACTGCCTGAATCATTGTATTTACAAGGGATATTGAAATAAACCTTGTTATTATGAACAACGGTTGAAGGTCTCCAACCTCCTTTAATGCCAATAAGGTAGTAACTGCAGTCGTCTGTATTACTCGAAGCTTCATAGATAGCACTTGTGGCTGTAAGGTTGAGAACAGAAACTTCATTTTCTAAACTCTCTGCCTCCAAAGTTGCCAAGTACTGCCCACAAGAAATGAAGTTAAGGGAAACAAACAACAAAAATAAATAACTTTTTAACATTCTCACGCCCCCCTAAAATATTAATATTCTATAAATAATATTAAGCCACTCCTTACGATTAACAAGAATTCAAGCATTTACAACTAGCAACTTTTTAAAGTTAGCAAATCAGTGCCTCTGTTCCTTGCCAATTAACTCTTCGACAAGTGATAAATGTTGGATGACTAAACTTTGATTAAGCTATAGACTAAATGCATGAAATTAAAGGAACTTGATGAGCTTAACGAGCTCGAAAAAATATCACCGTCCCTGGTGAAGTTTAAAACCTTAGACAGCGTTGAGTACAAAGGTAAAAACTATCCCATACGCTCAGTCACCATTGGCCCAGATGATCCAAGTGTCCCCACCCTGGGGCTTTTTGGAGGAGTGCATGGTCTTGAAAAAGTTGGCTCACAAGTTATTGTGGCCTACTTTGCCTCTTTGTTTGAGCAGCTAAAATGGGACAAGGACCTCCTTCGAAGGTTTGAAGACTTTAGAATTGTATCCATTCCCATTGTGAATCCAGTTGGCATGGCAAGATTTTCAAGAAGTAATGGCAATGATGTTGATCTTATGAGAAACGCGCCTGTTGATGCAGATCCAAAGCACACCTTCCCTCTGGTTTCTGGACACAGAATAAGTCCAATGCTTCCTTGGTACAGAGGAATAGGACTTGAAAAAGAATCTCAGGTACTTCTTCAATTTGTTAAAGAGGAGATGTTTCCTTCCAATGCCTCTATCGCTTTAGACATTCACTCAGGGTTTGGGACAAAGGACCAACTTTGGTATCCATACGCTAAAACTAAAGAGCCTTTTGCAAGAATTGCAGAAGTTAAACGCCTAATGGGGCTTCTTGATTCAACCTACCCGTATCATATTTATAAGATAGAGGGCCAGGCCGAAAACTATCTAGCTAATGGTGATTTATGGGACTATTTCTTTGATATTCATCAGCAAGATTATAAACAAGATGAACATCTTTTTATACCTCTAACACTTGAGCTTGGATCGTGGAACTGGATAAAAAAGAATCCAAAGCAGTTCTTTTCTAAACTTGGACTTTTTCACCCAATAAAAGAACACAGACATGCTCGAACGATGAGAAGACACCTGCTTCTATTAAACTTTCTTATGAGAGCGACTAAAAACCACACAGTCTGGCGATAGAATGGATTATAAGTTTCCGAAAGACTTTTTCTTTGGCGTATCAAATGCCGCCGCCCAAGTAGAAGATGGGCTTAGCGATCCGTGGCTAAAGCTTGCTGAGCAAGACAAAGTTAGCTGCTTTAAAGATGTGGCCCATGCAAAGGATAGACTAAGATTTTGGACCAACCCAAATATTGAAATTGAATTGGCACAAGAGCTTGGAGTGGATGTATTTAGAATGAGCTTTGAGTGGAGTCGTCTTGTTCCGGAAAAAAACACTTGGGATCAAGAGTCTGCACTACGCTACAGAGATATTTTGCTATCTTTAAAATCCAAAGGCATTAAAGTCATGGCCACACTATTTCACCACAGTGTGCCTACTTGGTTTCAAGATGCTGGTGGTTGGAGTAAAAGAGAATCGGTGGATGATTTTAGCTTTTATTCTAAAAAAGCACTGGATGCTTTTTCCGATCTTGTAGACTGGTGGATAACTTTAAATGAGCCCGTACCATGGTCCTATTTAACATACAAAGAAGGGATCTTTCCTCCAGGGATTAAAGGAAGTATTCGCTCTCACAATCAATCTCTAAAAAATATGGCCAAGGCCCACAATTCTTTTTATGCATTCGCTCATCAAAGCCATCCAAGCATTAAAATTGGGCTAGCACACCATATGGGTTGGCATAGAGGAAGAGGTATTTTTAATAAACTCCTCGCAATTGTTACAGACTATCTCACCCACTGGAGTTTTATAAAGTTGATTGGAAAGAACATGGACTTTTTTGGAATCAACTACTATGGAGCAGAATGGATGACTCTCAAAGGCCCTGCTCAATATCCTGACCTCGAGTACTCCGACGCCGGTAGAGCAGTCTCCCCTCTAGGCCTTGAAGTTCAATTAAAAAGAATTCACAAACGCTACCCAGACACACCGATAATCATTAGCGAGAATGGAGTTGGTGATGATGAAGACTGGGTTCGGCCGACCTATATTCATGAGCACCTCGCGGCAATTTATAAGTGTATAAATCAAGGCATTCAAGTGATTGGCTATATCCATTGGACTCTTAGTGATAACTTTGAGTGGTCTGATGGATACGGGCCTAAGTTTGGACTTGTTAAAGTAGAGAGAGAAAAAAACCTTAAAAGAACACCTAGAGAATCATTTGAAATTTATAAAGAAATCTGCAAACAAAAAGGCTTCACCTTTGAAGCTCGAAATCAAGCTTGGGAAAAGTATAAAAGCAAAAAAGGACTTAAAAGAAACTACTGGCGCTCTGACGACAATAGATCTGGACTAAACTCACCTAAAAAACGAATCATGGGTATAAATGACTGGCGACATAAGTAATTAAAATCTCAAAAAATTAAAGATTTCTTAAAATGAGACCGACTAGAACTATACAGTACTCGTGATGAGATAAGCTAACTTATAGGAGCTTTAAGGTGGCACGTTTTTTACTAATGCTTTGTGTTTTACTTATTGCTGGTTGTGGTGGCAGTGCCGGAGGCAAGCTTAACCTAAATGGAAATAGCAGCAATGACTCACAGTCCTTGCCCTCAAATAATTTTTCAATAATAGAAAACTACAATAAAGCACTTAGCTTAAAGTACCCAAACACTTTTACAGGAACAACCTGTGAAGTGACAGATGAGGTGGGTGTAACAATAGCAAATGCATGCACCTGCAGCCTTGGAACCTGTCAAGTTGAGTTTAATCCCGCAACAGCTGGGAGTGCAAGCTTCAACTACAGTATCAGCGACAATGGTGCCAATAACTACGAAGCAAAAGGGAATCTTACAGTCAAACCAATAGTGCCTTTTCAGTCTGTTTGGCGGGTTGGAAATGTATCATATGGTGATGGAGACTTAACTGTAACACTTCCCTTGTTAAGTGGACGAGAGTATGACTTCACAGTTGATTGGGGTGATGGCAACACGGATACTATCACCTCCCATGATGATGTGGACAAAAATCATACCTATGCTTCTGCGGGAGATTACACCATCTCTATCTCAGGTTTAGTTGAAGCATGGTATTTTGCAAACACTGGCGACAAAGATAAAATCATAGCGGTTACAGAACTGGGTACCGTTGGATGGAGGGAGTTTTGGCGAGCATTTAGAGGATGCACTAACCTAACAACCTTTGAGGGCGGCGATTTGTCGAATGTCACATCGATCTCAGATATGTTTAGTGATTCGCCAAACGTCACTCCTAACACTTCGGGATGGAACACGCAAAATATAAAAAACATGGGGAATGCATTTCGAAATGCCGCGTCTGCAAATCCAGACACATCGAATTGGGATACCTCAAGTCTCACTAATCTACAGAGTACGTTTGATGGTGCCACCTCTGCGAATCCGGACGTTAGTAACTGGGATACTTCAAGGGTTACAACAATTTTAGCCACCTTTGCTAATTCAACTATAAACCCTGATGTTAGTAAATGGGATACATCAAATGTGACAGTTATGAGTACTGCATTCTATCAAAATACTGCTGCAAACCCAGATGTTAGCAATTGGGACACTTCTAAAGTTCTTGGGTTTGACTCAATGTTTAACGGAGCCACTTTAGCAAATCCAGACATGTCAGGCTGGGATTTCTCGAGCATACTTACTTTTACTCAATCTGTAGGTGACATGTTTAATGGAAATACATCTTTATCAACGGAAAATTATAATAATCTTCTTATTGGTCTAGATGCCACAGGCATAAGCAACCTAAATCTGCATGGCGGCTCTGCAACTTGTAGTGGTGCGGGCTGCACAGCTAAGGCAAATCTTCAGGGTCGATCCTGGACTATCACCGACGGTGTTTAAGAAAGCACTCAGTTTATATAATGGGCCTGCATCAATAGTGTGTTTATCTTTATTGGAATAGGATTTCACTTAAAGGGCCACCCCTCCAAATTTGAAACTCTATTAACAAAACCATCATATTTGAGGTGCTGCCACACATTTTGGGCTATCAAGTAGGTTCTGGGAACTTTATGCCTTTAGTGGCGTAAGTTAAAATCCAATATTTATAGCCACTTAGCACAACTTTAAAATTAACTTTTGTTAATAGTCTGCATTGCTCAATAATAAAAGTATGAAGACTTTCTTAAAAATTGCAGGCCTATTAATTTCTACTTTTATTTTTTCAAGTTGTTTGGATGAGGTAAAAGAAGCAGCTCAAGCTTTAGAGGACAACTTCCCTCCACCGGAAGAGAGCTCGCCCACAGAGTCAAACCAAGACGAAACACCTGAACAAGCTCCAGGCCCAACTAAGTTTACTGCCTCTCTTATTGCAGGATATGAACAGACTCTACGACTAAAGTATGACAATCAGTTTGTTGGAACTTCTTGCTCTATAGTAGACCCAGTTGGCCTTACCATCAATCAAGCATGCTCGTGTCTGGATGGAGTTTGCTCAGCTGAAGTTGCAACACCTTCCACTAGTGGATATGGAAGTTTTTCTTACACTGTAACAGATGGAGTAGAACAGTATCAAAGAGAGGCCGAATTAAATATTAAAGACATAAATGCAGTCAAGATGACTTTTAGAATCGGAAACGTTTCTTATGGTGACGGAGACCTGACTCTTACACTCCCGCTCGTTCAAGATTACCGCTACGACTTCACAATTGACTGGGGAGATGGCAACTCTTCTGCGGTGACTTCCTATAACGATCCGGATATTGAACACACTTACGCCTCTGCGGGTGATTACTCTATAACAATATTAGGCCAGGTTGAGGCATGGAGCTTTGATGCCAAGGGAGACAAAGACAAACTAATATCAGTTGAGGAACTGGGCACTGTTGGATGGGTGAACCTAGACAGTGCATTTGATGGTTGCTCCAACTTAACAACAGTGTTTGGTGGAGACACTTCTAATGTGGTGAATATGGCCAGAATGTTCTACGACGCCGTACAGGCAAGGCCAGACACATCAACTTGGAACACTGGCAATGTAACTAGAATTTCTTCAATGTTTAATGGTGCAACTGTTGCGACCCCAGATACAAGCAACTGGGACACCTCTAATATGAAAAGTATTAGCTGGGCATTCAGAGATGCGATTGCGGCCAACCCAAATACATCGAACTGGGATACTTCAAATGTAACAGACATGTCGGGAATATTTTATAATGCCGAATCTGCCACACCAGACACTAGCGGGTGGAACACCTCTAAAGTAACTAATATGGGATACATGTTTCACGGTGCGGATATCGCCAACCCAGACACAAGCAACTGGGATACTTCAAAAGTCACCGACATGATAAACATGTTTACCAATGCGGATCTTGCCAACCCAGACACCTCTAAATGGGATGTTTCAAGTGTTACTAGAATGTCTAATTTGTTTTATGGCACTGACTCTGCAGACCCAGACGTCTCCAATTGGAACACATCAAACGTTAAAAGATTTAATGGGATGTTCTGGGGCTCAAAGGCTGCAGACCCCGATGTAAGAAACTGGGATTTAAGCAGTGCAACGGTTATAAATCAAATGTTTAAAAACTCAAAGGCCAATCCAGACGTTTCTCAATGGGATACTTCAGGTGTCGAAAACATGTTTGAACTCTTTAGAGGCGCTTCCAGGGCAGATCCAGACATGTCCAATTGGGACTTTTCAAGCGTCACAAGTGTTAAGGATATGTTTTATGGCGTTACCATTTCTACCTACAATTACGACACTTACCTAATACGCTTAGACGCTACTGCACCTAACGGACTGACAGCTAATGGCGGAGGCTCAACTTACACCTCATCTGGAGCTGGCGGCTCAGCGAGAGCAAGCTTAATTGGCAAAGGGTGGACCATCTCTGATGGTGGTGGGATATAAAAGCTAAGATCTTGTTAATATTGATGAATGAGATTTTGAAAGCATAGAAAGTTGAATCAACCTCTTAGCTTTGCTAGTATTTTAGAACATGATCAGGTGGTGGGGTGCTGGATACACCCCACCTAAATCATCGTTTGATTAAGTCTAGAATTGAATTAATAATATCCAAAACTAGCTTTTAATCAAAGTCAAAACCCTGATTATGTCTTCCATAACAAAAACCTTTGTTAGAGGCTCCCCTTCATTGGGGAGTTATGGAAACCTGCAGAACTTTTACAGTCCTGCAGGTGAAATTTCTTTTTAATTGATTAGAGGGACAAGAAGCTTTTCAAATATGAATTAGAGCTTAATGGCCTTGGTGGCAATGAAGCAGTCGATGTAATTATTTAGAAGCCCGTTTTCTTCCGTCCAAGAGTCCTCATAGAAACCAGTGATGGCAAACCCTGCTCTAATTTGACCACCAATTTGATCATGCAGAGAATGTCCAAATGCCAACGGTTCCCCTTTGTCAGTATATCTTTTTCTTTCTTCGTCAGTAGGGCTTGTTAGATCAGAGTAAGGAACTTTGTATTTAACTTGAAGTATACCTTCATCCTCTTTTTCGGGATCCATGATAAATGATATAGGATTGCAGAAACCAGATAGAAGAGAGCCGCCTTTTCTCAAAACGCGATATGCTTCTTTCCATACAGGATTAATATCTGGAACAAAGCAATTCGAACATGGATGGAAAATAAAATCAAAAGATTCATCCTCAAAACAGGAAAGATCTTTCATGTCTCCCTGTACTAGCTTCATGTCAAGTCCATCTCTTTCAGCGACAAGTTTGTCCTGTCCCAGCTGGCCAGTGGAATTATCAAAGATTGTGACCTCTGCTCCCGCAGCTGCAAAGATAGGGCCCTGTTGTCCACCGGCAGAGGCAAGGCCTAAAACCTTTTTACCTTTCAAACTAGGAAACCACTCCCGTGGAACAGGCCTTAAGGGTGTAAGCACAACTTCCCATTTGCCTTCCTTTGCCTTTTGAATTTGCTCACTAGTTACTGGGATTGTCCACTCGCCCTTCTCAGACACCTGACGGTCCCATGCCTCTCTATTGTATTTAAGTAAGTCCATTTAAGAATGTTAGCCGTTTTGATACGTATA
Organism: Halobacteriovoraceae bacterium; assembly: GCA_002718735.1. The sequence goes on from PBFR01000022.1 coordinate 40,551, forward strand.
GAAAAGTTGAACCTCGCCCAAAAACATTGTCAAAATACTTAAGCTTAAGTTTAGCTAACTGTTCCAACAGTTTAAGAACCCCTCTCGTAAATAACTGAATTCAAATATATTTAGTACTGCTTTAGTTCACATTTACGCCAAAAATGTCGAAAGCATTCTACAAGGAATTAAAGTGTAATTATGAATAGATTAATTGTTTTAGCATTAACAGTTTTTTTTAGTGTGTCCTGTGGGAAAGTCAATATTGACTTACTCATGCAAGAGCTTAATGAGCTCTCAGCTGATGAGGCCATAACTCTCATTGAGGATCACGAACAGACCATAAGTTTAAATTATAATCAAAACTTTACAGCTACATCTTGCTCAATAACTTCTCTTGAAGGCGCGACCATCGCAACACCTTGTTCATGCACAGCTGGGGTATGCACCGTACAGATAATCCCAATTGGGTTAGGTGAAATTTCTTTACAATACTCAGTTAGCGATGGTGGATCCAACTCACACTCAAAGTCTATAAATGCCAGTGTAAAGGAAGTCATTCCATTCAAGTCCACTTGGCGTGTCGGAAACCCTTCATATGGTGATGGTGACTTAAGTGTTAGCCTTCCTTTAAGAAGCGGTTTTAATTATAACTTTACCGTTGACTGGGGTGACGGAGAGACAGATGAAATTACCTCATACAATGATCCTGACCTAGACCATCTATATAATAATTCAGGTGACTATCAGATAACAATCACTGGTCTTGTAGAGGCATGGCACTTCGCCAATACAGGTGACAAAGACAAAATTTTATCTATTGAAGAACTAGGAAGAGTTGGGTGGAGATCCTTTCAAGATGCCTTTTGGGGCTGTGATAATTTAACCACAGTTTCAGGCGGAGACACTTCAAATGTTACTGACATGGCGTGGATGTTTGATAGAGCTGCATCAGTCGTTCCGGATACAAGAACTTGGAAAACTTCTAATGTGAAAACTATGGTTGGCCTTTTTTACGGGGCAAGTGCAGCCAATCCCGACGTAAGCAACTGGGATGTTTCAAACGTTACTGATATGGAAGCAATGTTTTTTAATGCCACAAGTGCCAATCCAGATGTGAGCGACTGGGATACATCAAGCGTTCAAAACATGCGGTGGCTGTTTGTTAGAGCTTACGCCGCAAATCCAGACGTAAGAAAGTGGGACACATCTAGCGTTACCAATATGGCAGAAATGTTTTACGACGCTGATGCCGCAAATCCAGATGTAGGCCTTTGGAATACTTCAAATGTTACAGATATGAACGGTATGTTTGAGTACACCGCCATTGCGAATCCAGACGTTAGCAATTGGGACATGTCTAATGTTACTAATATAAGTGGAATGTTTTATAGCACCTCAGCTGCAAATCCTGATGTAAGTAAATGGGACACCTCGAGCGTTACAAACATGGATAGTTTATTTTCAAATACGGCCGTGGCAGACCCTGATGTAAGCTCTTGGAACACTTCAAATGTAACGAATATGCGTGCCGTTTTCTATAGTGCTGATGCTGCCAACCCAGATGTAAGCCTTTGGGATACCTCTAATGTCACTACAATGGAGTCTATGTTCTACAACGCCGACTTTGCAAACCCAGATATGTCGACTTGGGACTTCTCATCTGTCACAAATGTAAGTGGTATGCTTGAGGGTGTAACAACTCTATCCACAACAAATTACAATAATCTCTTAATAAGAATGGAGGCCACTGCTCCGGATAACCTTAACTTTCATGGGGGTAGTGCTACTTGTAGTGGGGCTGGGTGTACAGCGAGAAGTAACCTCGATACAGTGAAAAATTGGAATATCACAGATGGTGTCTAAATTTCTGCACTGCAAGATGTAGAAAAAAAGTTTAGGCCAAAGAAGGCCTAATCTATTTAGACATTACCTTTCTATTTGCCTATACTTTTGGAATGAAATGGAATGTTGACCCCGTATTGTTGAGTCTTGGCCCATTGGCCATTCGTTACTACAGCCTAATGTTTGTCATAGGCTTTGTTTCTATGGAGAAGTACGTTAAAGGTATTTTTCAAAGAGCGGGAAAGGATCCAAACCTAGTTTCAACCTTAACTGTATATATTATAGCAGGGACATTTATTGGGGCCCGGCTGGCACACGTTCTGTTTTATGATCCGGTTTACTATTTCTCCAATCCATTTAGTATTATTAAAGTTTGGGAAGGTGGACTTGCAAGCCACGGTGGTTATGCCGGTGTTATTATTTCTGTTGTGCTTTTTTTAAGAAAGCACAAAGGAATTAATTTCTTTTGGTTGATGGACGCCATTGCAGGGCCTTGTCTATTTGTAGGCTCCCTCATAAGAATAGGAAACTTCTTTAACTCTGAGATTGTTGGGAAAGTAAGCGATGTGCCATGGGCGATTGTTTTTGAGAGAGTTGACCCACTGCCAAGACATCCAGCTCAGCTTTACGAGTCAATTGGCTACTTTACCATCGCAATGATTCTTGCGTGGATGTTTAGGTTTAAAGAAGAAAAGCTAAAGGCCGGTTCTGTGTTGGCAACAGCTATTATAATGAGCTTTACCTTTAGATTCTTCATTGAGTTTGTTAAAGATAATCAATCTACTATATCCGCCAACTTGCCTATAAATATGGGACAGCTTCTAAGTATCGGTTTTGTAAGTTTTGGAGTGATTTTATTGCTTAAAATTCGCTCAAAAAAGGACTAGATCAATATTCGAATCCTCCCTGTCGCGCTATGATCATGGCCTTGGAGAATTAAATGAGAGTCTATTCTGAGACCATATTCAGCTACATCGAAAAGTGCGAAAAAATGCTTAAGGACATCCTTAGAAACGAGACGGACTTTTCCGTGCGAAGAAAGAGGTTTGAGTATAAGGGTTTTCTCTACCCTATTGATGTAATAGTTTTTGAAGGTCAAAATCTAGGTCAATTCGATCCAGCACATTACCAAATTGGAATCAATAGAGATCTTGTTTATAAGGCCAAGGATAGTGTCGTTAAAAATATTTTAAGACATGAGCTTGCCCATTACATTGCTTTCATTTTTTACGGAGCAGACATAGCACCTCATGGAAATGAATTTAAGCACGTTTGTTCATTGTTTAACTGGCCCTCAGAAATAAGCAGAGCGAGCATGAACCTTGAGACTGCCAATGAGGTCGAAGGAGACATTGCAAGCGAGAAAATACTAAACAAAGTAAAAAACCTTTTAAAACTTGCTGAAAGCGACAATCCTCATGAAGCGGAGCTTGCGACAATAAAGGCAAATAAACTTCTCCTTAAACATAACCTCGAGTATTCAAACATTGAGAGAGATGAAACTTATTATGTTCAGAAGGTTCTTACTCAAAAGAGAAAAGATGCTCGACTTGGAGCTATCTACGAGATTCTTCAACACTTTATGGTGAGACCAATTTTAAGCTATGGAAAACAAGAGGTCAGCATAGAGGTCACTGGAACGAAAACCAATCTTGAGCTGGCACAGTATGTTTCAACCTTTCTCGATAGAGAGTTGGACAAGCTATGGAGTGAACATAAAAAGCAACACAAACTTAAAGGATTAAAGGCTAAGAATTCTTTTTATTATGGATTAGCAAAAGGCTATAGCGAAAAGATGAACACCGTTAATAAGTCTTTTAGTGGCGAAGAGAGCAAGGCCTTAATGGTAATTTCTAAAAATTTAGACCTTCAAGTTCAGAAGATTTACAATAGACTAAGCTCCTCCACTTCATCATCACAAAGAGATGCGGCCTCTTTTAATCTAGGAAAAAAGGCCGGAAAATCACTTAATATTAATCAAAGTATAAAATCAAAAGCAAAGACCTTTTTATTGGAGTAACAAATGCAAAACTTTGAATTTTACAACCCTGTAAATATCGTTTTTGGCAAAGACCAAATCAAACAACTTGAAACATTGGTTCCTCAAAGAAAAAAAATAATGATGCTCTACGGTGGTGGCAGCATAAAATCAAATGGTGTCTATGACCAAGTAAGAAGCGCTCTGGGAGACAGAGAAGTTATAGAGTTTTCAGGAATTGGGGCAAATCCTCAATATGAAAAACTAATGGAAGCAGTAGAAATTGCTAGATCAGAAGGTATAGATTTTTTGCTGGCCGTGGGTGGAGGTTCAGTAATTGATGCAACCAAATTTGTTGCAGCTGCGATTCATTTTGATCAAGATCCTTGGAAAATTCTCTCTGAAAGACAAAGGCCTTCCAAAGTAATACCATTTGGAGTAGTGCTTACCTTGCCTGCGACAGGTTCAGAAATGAATAGCTTTAGCGTTATTTCAAAAGGTGAAGAGAAGCTAGGATTTGGGGGCGACCCTAGACTTTTTTCCAAGTTTTCAATCCTTGATCCACAGGTAACATTTTCTCTTAGCGAAAGACAACTAGGAAACGGGGTAGTAGATGCTTTTGTTCACACAATTGAGCAGTACTTAACAAGGCCTGCCCACACTCCCCTTCAAGACCGCTTTGCAGAAGGGATTCTTTTAACCTTAATTGAAGAAGGCCCAAAGGTATTACACGTAAAAGACCATTATGAATCTCGGGCAAACGTTATGTGGTGCGCGACCATGGCCTTAAACGGACTCATCGGCGCAGGAGCAGTTCACGATTGGTCAACTCATATGATTGGTCATGAACTAACAGGGCTTTTTAGCATTGACCACGCAAGGACACTTGCAACAATTTTACCTTCAGTCTTGAGAGTACAAAAAGAGCAAAAGAAAGAAAAGCTTCTACAATACGCTAGAAGAGTCTGGAATATTCAGACACCAGATGTTGATAGAAGCATTGAAGAAGCTATTCTTATGACTGAAGACTTCTTCAACTCTATGGGGCTGCCTACCAAGTTAAGAGTCTATAAAGTGGAAGAAAAAGATTTCGGAAAAATTATTGAGTCCCTTAGAAAACATATTCCTGTCAATCTTGGCGAGAACCAAGATATTGACCAAGCAAGGGTGGAAGAGATTTTACGAAAGGCCTTATAGATTAAGAGTTTTAATATTGAGGTCTGCACTATATATTCAAGTAAAGTATTTAAATAAAGGAATGAGAGACCTATGAAAAAAGATATTAAATTCGCACTTGTACTGTCCTCAGTGCTTATGCTTACGGCCGTGGGGCTTGGAGCTTTTGGGGCACATGGACTCGAAGGAAAGGTTGCGGCCAAAGCTCTTAACACATGGAAGACGGGCGTTTCATATCAAATATATCATGCACTGGCCTTGCTTGGCCTTGCTGCTGTGAACAACCAATTTAAGTCATTGAGACTATCCATGACTTATAACCTATTTTTGCTGGGCACGGCCTTATTCTCTTTTAACTGCTATCTTTATGTTCTTACTAGTATCAAGGCAATCGCAATGATCATTCCACTTGGTGGCGTAGCATTTATGATTGGTTGGCTGCTAGCGATCAGGACATTTATAAAGGACTTAAAATGAAAATACTGGCGATTGCTATATTGCTGGCCGGATGTGCCACCAAGTATCAAGACTACCCTCATATCTCAAAAAAAGATTTTGAATTAGACGGAAATAAGGTGGTAGACAACACTCCTCATGAGGCCCCAAAGAACCTACTAAAAGGTAGAGCTGAAACAGAGGAGTTTTGCGAGTCACAAATACTTTTTAATAAGAATGCACATGTCATTACAACTAATAGCTTGCCAGCATTAGTGAGACAGTCATGTCCGGGTTCAGACTACCTTTTGGATGCCACAGTGACATACAACTGGTGGACAGTTCTTGTATATTCAAGATCATGTGTGAAGGTGGAAAGCTTCTGCCCTAAGAGGAGAAACTAGAAATCTCCAAAGTCGGCAGTATAGATCACTTTGTGTTGTTGAAGAATAACTCTAAAAGGAGCACCGTAGCTGTGGTTTAATTCCACAATTGATTGTGCCAGAGTTTTTGGAAGCTCATCTCCAGGTTCATAGCAAGGAGTTATTACCCAAGGAATATCAAACTGATGTTCAGTCTGCTCGCTTACAGTCTTATATGCATCTAGGGCCGCTTCATAATCGTGCCTAGACGCCACAACTGCTTTAATCTGTGCTTTGTTTTTATATTGCTCCCAAAGCTTAACCAAAAGTTTAGTATTGGTTCTAACTCCTGTAGATGGGGTTTTAAAGTCAAAGCTTATGAAGTCTATAACATCAAAAATCTCATGAACAATTCTTGTCCCTGCAGCTTCCAAGTTAATAAAATAGCCTCTTTTCTTAAGCTCTCTAGCAATTGCAGTTACAGCTGGAACATGTTTTGGATGAAGAGGATCACCCCCTGTGATGGAGACTCTCTTTACTCGCATTGGATACTCTCCAGCAAGCTCTTCAACTTTTGATATGGCTGAATCAAAACTCATTTCAGGATCGGTAAACTCCCAAGTATCTTTGGAGTCACAGTTAATACAACCAATATTGCAGCCCTGAAACCGCACAAATATCTGAGGTGTCCCAATGTGGATTCCCTCGCCTTCTGTGGCCATATAAATGGAGTTAATAGCTAGTTTTGAACTCATAGTCGACAACTTGTAGCACATTACGCACTAAGTTAGAAGCGAAGTTTTAAATATCAGGTGAAAGTTTTACAATTAGCAGCTCTGAGTTCTAAAATGGTGGATAGGAAGACGTTTAAAAAGGTAAATGGCCATGTATAAACAACTACTTGCAACTCTTTTAATTTTAGGCATAACCTCCGGTTGTGTGGCATTTGATGCCACCAGCAATGATGACCGTGAAGATAATGGCCCACAAAGAGATGGAGGACCCAATACTCCGCCATCTACGGCCGATGAACCAGCAAACGTCATTAAGTCTCAAATATTTAGAGACAAAGGCACTCAAGTATATACCTACAATGAGGTTGCAAACTCCATCGCTGGAGGGCAGGCCATAAATACAGTTCATCCAGTTCCTAGAAAAACTGTGGACTTAGAAGAAGCCGTTACTCGACCTTCTACACCATCAGAGTGTGGCAGCGGAAATACTATAAGCGAGAGAATTACAGATTGCAGAAACAAAAACCAGGCAGATGCTTATATTTGGTTTGGCAGACAAAATGGCATCGCTGGCGAAGGTGACTGGGTATTGGTATCGCATAAAAGCAACAAAAGTGTCTGGATGGATTTAACGACCAATCTCCTATGGAGCCCCCCTATTTCTGAAACGAATTGGGATGCGGCAAGTGGAAACAGGACAGCAACTGAACAAGTTTGCAACGCCAGTGTTGTGGCCCCTGAAGATAACAGATTTCTTGGTATCGGAGCTGGCGAGGTTTCTTGGAGACTTCCAACAAGAAATGACTTTCTTCAGGCCGATATAAACGGAGCAAGGTTTGTATTATCAACTGATCCACTCGGAGACTCATCAATTTACTGGACTGCAAATTATATCGCTCAGACTTCCCAAGCGTGGGCGATAAGACTTAGCACGGGAGAGCTTTTAAAAAGAAGTGCTACTGACAATCTTCCAGTGAGATGCGTAGGTGTGGCCTTATGATTTCAAGAAAAGACGCTGAATTGTTGGAGAAAACTCTTCAGAATATTCAAAATATAGAAAATGCCGCCGGCCTCCCCCATTACAACACTCAACAGTCACAGGAGTACAAGGTTAATATCCGTGTGGACAATAGCGTTGCCCATTCTCTTTTCAAGCCAGATCCAAAGATTGAAGGTGGTTATATCTGCAGTGAACAGACCTTTAAGGCCATGAAGAAAGATATCTTTGCCCTTGATGAGCAAATGTTGGATTTAGAAGATTTGGTAGAGTGCTCAAGCTGTAAAAAACAGCTAGACAGGCAATTTTGGAACCTATGCCCCTTCTGCGGAAGCGGCATAAAAAACTAGACTTTGACTTCAATATCTTGGCCTCTTAAAATAGGCCTATGATCATTTCTCAAAAATACCATAGCAGTGCGGAAATAGACCCGGAGTTTATCGAGTCTCTGGAGCTATTGTTAAGAGAGCAAGTGCCAAATTTTGAGTGGATCAAGCTTAAGGAGAAATCGGCTCCCGATAATACTCACTTCTCATACTTTTTATTTTTTGGAGAGGCATGCAACTCTCCTATCGGCTTTGGTCAACTTTCAATAATTAACAGAGAAAGCGAGAGTTCATTTTTTGGCCTTTTTAAAAAGTCTCAAAAAGAAAAAGAAATTCACTGGAAAGGCCCAAGCTCCACAGGGGAAGGACTAGTCTTTAGCCCGATTTACATAAAGGAAGGTGCAATAAAGGCAAAGTCGATACTGGCCGAATATTCAGAAAGGGAAGAGGTGGTTGGTCAGGATATCCTTTTGTCAGAAGAGTTATGCCCCGCTCTTTCAGATTATGAAGAGATCTCAACTTCCTTTTTGGTCGACACCCTGGTAAAGAATCGAAGAAGCTATGAAGAATACATGGATTCTTTGTCTGAGAGCTCCGCCAGAAAAGTTCAACAACTATGGAAAGAAGTTTATAAAAACACAGACTATCGAATTGGAGAATACCCAAGCTTTAAAGAGTGTTTTGAATATAAAAAGAATGGGCATAAACAATATAAAGAATTAAAAAAAGATCCGGTTATAAGTGACTGCATTAAAGTTGCTGATTTCTTTTTAACTTTTGAAGGAGCTGATGAAATTTTTGCATTTGTTTTTATGTTTCATGGAAAACAAGGTCAGCTCTTTTTCAAAACTCATCCGCTTTCTGAAGTTAAAGAACAGATCCTGATTCAGGCCGCAATCATGCGCTTTTATGAAGAAGAATCCAGCGATAAGCTGCGCTTTCTGGAGCCGCATGAGCTTTCAAAAGAGCTGCAAGAGCTTGGCTTCACCCATAAAAAACTTGTAAAGCTCAGAGTAAAAAATGATCAAATTTGACACTATATTGGAGGTTGTAACAGACTTCTACTCAAAGGCCACAATTGACTTCTTGATTGGATATCAGTTTAGAAAAATTGACGACTTTGACTCTCACCTTCCTCGAATTGCTTCTTTTTGGGAGCTCCAACTTAACGGCAATATTTCTAACAGAGAACACCTGCCATTTAAGCTAATAGAAGTTCACTTTCCCCTAAAAATAAAAAAAGGGGAATTAGGTCGTTGGACAATTCTGTTCAAGCAAACCCTGGATCGTTCAATTGAAAGAGGTTTAATTAATAAAGAACAAAGTGTTTTATGGATGGAGAAAGTGAAGTTCTTTGAAGATAAACTCTACCAGAGACTTATTCAACAGCTCTAGCGTTAAGGTGCTTCTCAAAGAACCTCTCTAAAATAGGCTCACCTTTCACATGATCAAAGGCCCAATTTCTTAAGTGATAGCCTCTCATGGACTTTGCAGATTTATATGCATTCTTCTGGCTTTCATAGTATAGGCCTACAACTTCCATACCCTTAACTTTTACTTTATAACCCACCTTGCAAGGTGGCAGGTAATCAGCACAAACAACCAGCGGCTCTGTCATACTTGCAGGAACCATGATTTCAAGTCCAGGGTCGGCCTCCAGTAGCATATTGAGAACTTCCACCTTGTTGAAGTTAGGCTTTTCCTCAGAGCAAGAACAGCCAATAACAAAAAGAAATGAAAGATAGATAAAGAACTTCATATATTTATCTTAGCGCATTAGGCCTTGGAGACAACATCTTTGATAGCACGCTCAATAGTCGGGTATAGAAAGTGAAAGTCTTCTTCTTTCAGCTTGTTTGGAACGACTTTAGCCCCTTTAAGCATGTAATCGGCCATCTCTCCGACCGCAATGCGAAGAGCAAAACGAGGAACATTAAAAGGTGCTGGCCTATCAACAGTATTTGCCAAAACCTTTGTAAACTCTGCATTCTTCACTGGAAATGGAGCTGTGGCATTATAAACACCAGTTTTTGAAGAATCTTCCACGGCAGCAACATATGCCCTAGCAAGATCTTTGACATGTATCCAGCTCATGAAGAAATTCCCATTGCCAAGTTTTCCACCAAGACCCAACTTGAATAAAGGCACAAGCTTGCTCATCATGCCTCCCCCTTTTCCAAGGACAAGACCTACTCTTATTATTGCATACCGGTTATATTGAGAGCTATTTTCAGAAACAACTGCTTCCCAGTCTTTACAAAGATTGGCCAAAAAGTCTTTGGCAATTGGTGTATTCTCCAAGATTTCGCCGGAGTCATGGTGTCCATAAATTCCCACGGCGGAAGTAGAGACAAATACCTCGGGTCTTAGAGAGTGCTGCTTAAGCATTTCAAAGATAGTTTTTGTTCCATCAACCCTAGAGTTGAAGATTTCTTTTTTTTGAGTGTTAGACCATCGTTTGGAGTCAAGCCCCTCACCCACCAGGTTAATAACAGCATCGAGCTTATTGATCTCTTTTAGATCTGCCACATGATGTGCATTATTCCACTGGATCCAACTAACTTTTGGCCAACGCTGTTGGTTTAGTTCTGCACTTCTGGAAAGAGCAAAAACAGTGTGACCCTTTTCAAGCAAAAGATCCACCACATGTCTTCCGACAAATCCACTTGCACCGCTAACTAAAACATTCATACGTCTCATCTCCCAAAGAATTTAGAACAACACTATAAATTCTTTTACTTGGGCTTTCAACCGTATCGCTTGGTTCGCTTGGTAATTTTCTTCTTTTTTTGTTTTTGTTTGGCATTTGCCTTAGGCTTGGGCCTGCTTCTTTGGCTCTTAATGTCTTTGGCAATAAACTCCAAATCAAGCTGACTTTGGTTTTTTATTGCGTCATTAATGTGTCCAATGAGTTTTGCGTCAAAGTTTGTTACAAAGTTGTAAACAACTCCTCTTTTTCCACCCCTACCAACACGTCCACACCTGTGGAGATAGTACACTGCAGTTTTTGGCAGGCCAAAATTTAGGACCCATGCAAGGTCTTTGATATCAATCCCTCTTGCGGCAATGTCTGTTGCAATTAAAACTTGTGCTTTGCCATCGACAAAGGCCTTGTGACTTGCGGCCCTTTCTTGCTGAGGCAAGTCTCCGTGAAGAACTCTGTACTTTAATTTTGGTAGCTCTTGCTCAATATACTTCTGAATATCTTCAACTTGGTTCTTCTGGTTGGCAAAAACAATTCCTCTTCCTGCAGCTGTTTTAGAGAGGAACTCTTTAAGCATGTTTGGCTTCTCTTTTGGAGACAAAAACACATTATAAGTCTCAACCTTTTGTTGAACTTTGTGTCCTTCTTTGAAACTAACAAGTTCAAGGTTTTTCTTTTTAAATTGTCCCTTGATAAACTCTTCCACTTCTACAGGGAGTGTGGCACTGAAAAAAGAGATTGCAGTGGCATCGTACTCTACAAACCTAGTCATGCCTTCAATATCTTTTTTAAAGCCCATATCAAATAGTTGGTCAGCTTCATCAAATACAAGCCACTTTAGATTATCAAAAGTAACTTCTTTATTTTTTAAGGCCTTTGCCAGCCTATTGGGGGTGGCGATTAGAATTTCATAACTCTGATCTTTAAGACTTGCACTTTTTCCTTTAGTGCCTCCAAGCATGGCCCGAACTCTAAGGCCAACATGGTGGGACAGTCCTTTAAATACACCTCTAATTTGATTAGCTAGCTCTTTTGTTGGAACAACTACGACCGCAAATGGCCTCCCAGCTTCTTCTTGCAGTCCATTTTCATCTTCATGAAGCTTTATTTTCTCACTTATAGGTAAAGCATAGGAGAGAGTTTTCCCAGAACCGGTCTGGGCCAAACATATTATGGATTTATCTTCCATTATTTTAGGGATGACTTTGGTCTGAACCTCGTTTGGTCTTTTTATGCCCTGTTCCACATAATACGGGTTAAAGTCCTCGTCTATGCCTAGTTTCTCGAAATCACTCATCTAGCTGTCCTTTTAGTTGAGTATTTATATAGGAAAAACCCTTAAAATCAAACCAATTGCGGAATTTTCTTCATGGCTAAAAAAGTTAAAAAAAATTTTAATAACATGAAGAAATGACCGAAAAACTTAATGTCCGCCAATTATTAAGCTTTTAATGAGAAAAGGAATATAATGAAAAATTTGATTTATCTAGCACTACTGATGCCTTGTTTGGGCAATGCTTTAGAGTTCACCCTCAACAATGTCAATTGTGGGTCTTTAAATGCATCTGACTGTAACGCTCTTCAAGATGATATTAGAAACTTTGAAGACCTACCTGATGTTTCGATTGATAAATACGCTGATGGCGTTTCTGATGCCAACGCTTTTGCTCTTAAAGGGCAATCAAGTGATTATGCTGATAACTTCTCGTTTATAACTGTTAAGCCTTCATTTGGTATTGCAATTAAAGGTGACCCAGAGCTTCTTTCTGATGATCCTGAAAGTGCTGAAGGTATTGGTTTAGGTGCAGCTCTTAGTGTTGGACTCAACATGAGCCTCCTTCCAGTTAACAAAATTGGGCCTATCGACTTTAATAAACTAGATGTTTTCGTAAGTTTTATGAGCTACAGCATAAGCCAAGACTCAGATGGAACAGAAATTGACGGTGAGATCGGCTCATTTGGTGTTTTTGCAAGATATAGACTAATAGATAGCGTAGACATTGTTCCAGGCTACCTCGTTGAGTGGGGTGGACTACACCTGCACACAGGTATCCAGAGATCTTCAATGAACATTGATGTCAACCAGAACCTAGATAATGAAACGGTTACCTCTGGCGGACTAAATGCAGAATTTCAAAATGGCTTTGCAAGATTTGGTCTTGAAACAGAAAACACCTCTATACCTATAGAAGTATCCACTTTCTTAAGACTTGGTTACGTATTTACTTTTTATGGTGGAGCTGGGTTTGACTACACTTTTGGTTCTTCTGACATCACATTTAATGCAGATGGAGACATCTCAGAGTCAGGATCAGGCTTTAGTGCTGAGGTTGCCGCTTCAGAAGGTGCTGACGGTGGGCCAGAAGCTACAGCTTTCAGAAGCTTTGCAGGTCTCCAGTTTAACGTACCTTTTGCTAGACTTTATGCTCAATTCAATAAAGGAATTGGCAACGACCTAAATGGTGTAAATCTTGGAGCAAAGTTTACTTGGTAAATTTAATATAACTTTTCACTTCTACCTCAGGGGCGTTAAACCGCCCCTTTTTTTATTCTCTTACTCGCTTGAATCCTTCTATAGGCAGAAGACTCAGATAAACCAAACTCACATACACAGAACTTCAATAACGTTTTGTAACCAAGCTCTTTGTACTTATGGTCTTCCATCGCCGCTATAATAAGCTTTAGTAGTTTCTCCTCTTTTTCATAACTCCCCTTAGTCTTTGCGGCCATGCCCCCTCCTCTTGAGTCTTCTGTGAGCATGAGGGTCCAAGAAACCAAACGTTCTCCAAATACCAAGCCTTTTTCTTTTTGCAGATATCTCTGCGGAGAAATAATCAACCTTCTGAGCAATAGTCTGGAATGTATAGTTCTTGTAGATTAATGCCATGCCACGCTCAACCATCAAAAGATTAAGACTGGTCTCCCCTCTAAACACCTCTCCAAGGAACCTTCCATATCTGTCTTTCTGAATAATATTCACGTGAATTTCCCTGCCAAGACAATGCCGTTTCAACAACTGAGTCGACCAAATTCCAATGGGTTTGGAATCAAAGGCCATCTGCGACTTTTCTGGGGCATCAATGAAGGCCATTCTTATTTTTATAGACCTTAGCCCATAGTCCACCTCAATCGTATCCCCATCCAAAACCCTAGAGCACTCACCTCTAACCCTCTTAATTTTGTGTGCCGGCAGCAACAAAATAAGAGGAATACACGCCACACATAAAATCTTTACCCTAACCACTTGCTTTTGTTTCACAATCGTATCCTTTGAGTTAGTATCCCCCATCAACTCAAAGGAAATTTAAAAAGTCGCAAACTATGGAAATTACAAAAGAAGTAAACAAACACTTTAAATATAAACTCATTCACAAAGATAAAAACTGCAATGCTCGAGCTGGTGTTATCATTACTCCACATGGAGAGATTCCAACACCAGTGTTTATGCCTGTAGGCACACACGGTGCGATTAAGGCCCTTCAGCCAAATCAACTGAAGGATATGGATATTCCAATTATCCTATCAAACACTTACCACTTACACCTTACCCCAGGCTCAGACCTTGTTAAGAAGGCCGGTGGACTTCATAAGTTTATGGCCTGGGACAGACCAATACTGACAGATAGTGGTGGATTCCAAGTTTTCTCACTTCAAGGAAACAGCATCACTGAGGAAGGATCAAAGTTTAAAGGCCCTAAAGGAAAGGATATTCTGCTAACTCCAGAGACATCAATACAGATTCAACAAAACCTTGGCTCTGATATCATGATGGCCTTTGATGAATGTATTCCATCCCCTGCTGATAAAAAGTACGTAAAGAGAAGTATCGATAGAACTCACAGGTGGCTAGATCGTTGTATCAACTCTTGGGATAATCCCAAGCAGGCACTTTTTGGAATCATTCAAGGCTCAACTTATGATGAGTTTAGAGATGAGTGTTTGGAAGAAGTTGTTAAAAGAGATCTTCCAGGTTACGCAATTGGCGGTGTAAGTGTTGGCGAGGGGCCAGAACTAATGGAGAAAGCAGTTAAATATGTTGCTCCTAAAATGCCAGAAGACAAACCTAGATATGTTATGGGTGTTGGCATGCCTGAAGATCTATTTATGATTTGGGAAAACGGAGTGGACATGAGTGATTGTATCATTCCAACTAAGTTTGCAAGAGGTGGAACGCTATTCACAAACAGAGGTAAGATTAGGATTACCCACAAAAACTATAGAAGAGACTTCTTCCCTATTGAGCCAAACCTTAAAGACTATGTGAATTCAAACTTCACTCGTGCATATATAAAACACCTTTTTGATTCCAATGAGATCTTGGGACAGATCCTTGCTACCGCGCACAACATTGCCTTTTATAAGTCGTTGGCAGACAGAGCGAGAGAGGCCATACTAGAAGATAGATTTCTAGATTTTAAAAAGGAGTTTCTAGATGGTTATTCTCGCCAGGATGGTAAAAGGTAGTTCACTTCTATTTGGTTTATTTTTTCTAGCTTCTTGTGCAAACAAAGTTAGAGTCCACACACCCGCACCTCTCTTTATGACGGCCGAAGCAACTGGCAAGTCTCTGGGAGGAGAATTCCTATTTAGCGTCATGGGTGGAACTGAAGGATCTATTGATCTTGATAGCGACGACCTCGATGGACCACTTGCACTAAGAAATGATGTTGCACCAATGAACATGCACTTGGGACTAGGGATCGTAGAGAAAGTAGATTTCTACTTGAGAAGCTCTCTAGCAGAAAGTCCTGGTGCTTTAGGACTCAAATGGCAACTATTGGGCAAAACAAAACAAGAGGCGCAAAAAGGTGATCATGCTTTGGCAATATTCCTAGGAGGAGGCTCTGCCCAGTCGTCCAGAGAGTCTGATGACATTTTCGATGGAGACAGTGATTCAGACTTTGAGGCTGAAGCAGATCAAACACTCAGAGAGATTGGGGTAATATACAGTTATAGAACTGGAGAAACCTCTGTCACCTACTCTTCCTTTAGAGTGGGCACTCATGATCTAGAAGTGGATATTACCAAAGACAACTCTACGCCATCTTTAGAGGGTGAGACTTATGAAGCAAAGACAACCTTTGTAAATGCTTCAGTTGGTATAAAAAGATATTGGAAGAGCAAGACAGCCTCTTTGGAGCTAGCTGCACAAAATACAAACTGGTCAAATAACGACTCCACCACTTTTGCATTCATTAGCGGTGCCTTGGGTTGGTATTGGGACTAATACATTTATTCTTAATTTTCTTTCTAACAAGTTGTGGGGGTGGTCTTTTAAGAACATTAACCCCCACGACAAATCTTCTCACTTCTGAAGTTCAAGGCCGTTTTTTAAAGACAAGTATAGCCGGCACCGCCTCAGACGGCGTAGATACCTCTGCCCCCATAAATGACGAAACAACAAGTTTAAATTTTGATTCAAAGAAAAGCTTTACTCAAGTTGCGCTCTCACCACAGGTGGGGATATCAAGCAGAGTTGATATCTTTACAAAAATAGGAAGTCACTCGCCCATCTTATATGGTGTAAAGTGGCAGATGTTCGGCACCCCCAAAGAGTTGGCCATGAGAAACTCCAACTCGTTTTCAATATACATGTCAGGAGGAAGAAATCGATACCAAGCTCAATGGGAGTCCAACTTCCCTTCGACAAGCTTTTTCAAGGCAAATAGAATTCACACCCTGATTGACTATGGCTTTTTGTTTGGACGAAGGCTTCTCGATGAACTTCTACTGTATTCTAGATATTCTGTTTTAATTGATGAAACCCATGGCAAATTCGACTATGAGGATAACCCAAACCTTGATCAAACTAAATTTAGTTTAGAAGGAAAGCACAGGTCTCTAGGCCTTGGGCTCTTGTGGCACAGTCCTAAGGTTAACATAGGGCTTGAATACTCCCAGCTCAAGACAAACTGGAAGAGTGCCTCAAACACTACCTCAGACAGCATTCTATTTATCCTTTCAAGAGACTTTGATTAGAAAATTTTATTAAGAATAGTCTTAATATTTCTTAATCTTTTGACGAATAGGAATCATGAAAAAAGATGCATGCGCTATTTGCGAACTTGTATTCAATACCCTTTCTCCAGCGACTAATACCCAACAAGTCTTTGGGCCAAATAGCTCTGGCGAAATTATGTTATGCAGAAGGCATGATAAAGAGTTTTTCCTTTGTGGCCAGGACGCAATAATAAGAAACTACTGGGACAAATTTGATTTCGACAATCAAAATCAAAAGAAAATCATTAGAATATTTATCGATATTTACGAAAAAAGAAATCGTGAAGCGGCCTAGCGACTTCCTCTAATCAAAGAATTAAAGTACCCCTGCTTACCTGGATGATATTTTCCTGCGTCTTCTGCAAGCTCTGTGAGGTACTCTTTCTTTCTTCCAAGCTTAACTGCAGACTCTAAAAGTATCTCGTAAACATAAAAATCCCGAACCCCCTTGGAGGTGAGGTCCACACCATTTTTAAAGATTTTGTCAGGACTCTCTCCTGACAGAGCCGAGGCCCTGTACCGAGGGACACTAACAACATTCTCAAGCTCCTCTTGCTCCTCCATTTCCTCTATAAGCTCTCCAACTAATTCAAACTCTTTTAGGTCACAAAGATTGCCAAGGGCCTGTTCAATAATATTATTCTTATTAAATGAGAACCTGATAGCGCTTACATTTGCTTCTATAGCTTTTTCTCTGTCTTTAGAGAATAACTGATTAGAGCTCAATACAAGACCTGCCGCAAGAAAGTTCGCAACTCCTCTCTCTTTTAAGTCGTCAGGATTTGCTGTTCTTGAAAAATCTAAAATGGCGTCATAGTTCTCAGATAGAATAGAGGTCTTGATGAACGATTGGAGATAGTCAGTTGAGAGGTAATACTTTTCAATCAAGATCTGAGCTTGCTCAAAAGCCTCAGAAAAACGCTTAAGCTCAACAAGGTTTTCAAATAGTCTTTTTTTAAGGAGGTAGTCCAAAGAGTTACCCTCTCCAACCTCAAGGAGTGTTGCAACTCCCTCAGAGGTCTCACCCTTCTCAAGCTTCATTAGACCTTCAATGATTCTAACATCAGGGGCGTCCACACTTCCTTTTTGTTCGCATACTCTAAGAAAGGCCTCTACCTTTTCGAAGTTTTTAAGTGCAAGGTTTTCATAGGCCTTGTACTTTGCTTTCTCAAAGCCTGTGAATGCCGCTTTTGTATCAAGAGCATTTTTAATCTGCTGATTTAAGTCATTGGCAGTATAAGGCTTTTGAATAAGGCCATCTAATTGATAGTCTAGGCACAGGTTATTCCCTATAGGATCTTCTTCATCACTTACAAGATAACAAAGATCTTCTGCTCTGTTGAGGTTCATACTCCGGTACAGCTCTAATAACTCATCAGGCCTTTTATCTTTTAGTTCAGTTGCCACTAAAAGGATCTTTGGCTTTATTTCTTCGAGTGGTTTTGATGCATCTCTATAGTTCTCATAGCTATGAATCATTTCCGGGTGGACACCCAATTCGTTAAAAGCTTTTTTCCAAGAAGTTCGATCCAACTTATTGCTTGTAACGAGGAAAATGTGTTTTCTAGACAAAAAGTCTTTAGCTGTTTTTTTCATAGTAGTGCCGACATTATATTCGGCACTACACTACTTCTTCTTAAGAAAACTTAACAATTTTCAATCGCTTGAGAGATTATTTTTGTAAGTTTCTCGAGATTCTCATAACTTACGTTGTGAAAAAGTGAAATTCTAAACTGATTTTTTCCAAGCTTTCTATAGCTGTCGATATCATAAACTGCTTTCTGCTCTCTGAGTGTTGCAAGCAAATCCTTAACAGGATATTTTTCATCAACATTGATAGTTGCAACAGATGTAGATCTAAAATTTTCATCTGAAATGTATGGTTCCAAATAATCTTTAGACTGTGCCCAATCATAAACAAGTTTTGCTTTCTTATTTGCAAGCTCTATTACTTTGTCATAGCCAAGCTCGTTCATTGCTTTAACTTGTTCATTAAGAAAGAAAATTGTTGAAATAGATGGAGTATTATAGGTTTGGTTTTTTCTGGAATTGTCGATGGCAAGTTTCCAACTCATAATTTCTGGGATGTACCTGTCAGTTTGAGCGATCTTTTCAGATCTTTTTATTGCCTTAGGAGACATAATAGAAACCCAAAAACCACCCTCGCTTGCAAAAATCTTTTGGGGAGAGAAAAAGAACACATCACAAAGCTCCAAATTTAGAGGAACCTGTCCAGCACCACTCGTTCCATCCACAGCAACAAGCGCATCTTTATCTCTAACATCTGGTAGTTCAGTAATAATGACTCCAGTAGAAGTTTCATTCAAGGTTGCACAGATCATGTCATGGCCATCTACAATCTTTGGGTTAATGCCATTACCAATTCCTGCATCTTCCAACTTTGCTTCCACTCCAGGAATCTTTGCGTGAGACTTTTGCCACTTACTTGAAAACTCTCCAGTTACAAAGTGGACTGAGGACTTTTCAACAAGCCCTAAACCAATCATGTCAAAGAGAAAAGTTGCACCACCGTTACCCAGAACTACCTCGTAGCCTTCTGGAATATTAAAATATTTGGCTATCCCCTCTTGCACTTCTTTCACAAGGTTTTTAACAGCCGGCTTTCTGTGGGACGTACCCAGCAACTCAGTACCAGTCTTGGCAAGATTTTCAATATATTCAACAGGAATCAAAGACGGCCCCACCCCAAATCTTGGGTCTGAAGGCATTAACTCTTTTGGGACTTTGTAGTTTTCAAACATTTTCCACTCCATTGGTTGTTTTAATTAATGAATGCGATCATATTATAGATAAATATGGTGGGATATAAAACCAATAGTAGATTTTTCTAAGAATTTTTCAGCAAAAGAAGAGTTAACTGATCAGTCTCTTCGGGCCAATAGTCTCTGGTATTCGCTTAAAGGGTCATTGGTGGTGCTTGAGCCACCTGCTTTTGAATTTTCAATGGCCTTTTTGGCGACCTCAACAAGACCTGCGATGTCTGGCTTTCTAACAAAGTCATAGGCACCATACTTACTAGCCTCAATCATGTTGTCTCTGGATCCAAACCCGGTAAAGAAAACAAATGGTACATCATCAGAGAGCATGCGAATCTTTTTTATGACATCCAAACCTCTTACGCGGGGCATACTGATGTCGCAAATAACAAGATCCACATCTCTGTGCGTGCGAAACATCTTTAAGCCTTCATCTCCCCCATTGGCAGTGAAGACCTCAAAATCTAAGTTAGAAAAGAAGTCCCCCAAAAGTTGAAGCAATTCTTCTTCATCATCGATTAATAGAATTTTTGATTTAGTGCTCATGCTACCCTCTTATAGTTTTGCAAGTTTGTTTTTGGATTTATGCCTTTCAACCCTATCAGGTCTTTTATTTTCTTGAGGCTCGTCCAAGGCATCTTCTTCAGGTTCAATTTCAGCAATTGTCTTTGGATCTCCCAAATCAAAAGAGTCATTACTCCACTCTTCTATTCCATTATCAATGATATGGTTAACTAGTTTTCTTAATGTATTGTACTCATAACTTTCCACTCCGCAAATTAGCCCCATGTAGTGATGCCCATGTATATTTGGACTTAATTTCTTTAAACTTGGGACTATGACTGCATATAGATCAAGAGGCACTGACACTTTTACAACCGAATAATAAGGAAGCTCCTCAGTGGTCATAAAAGTGATTTCATTTTCGGTAAGGCTTGTGATCTGAGCATCCAAGGGAAAGTATGCCTTTAGCCTTTGGTCTTTTGTTTTAAACCTAAGAATATCTTGTCCCTTTTTTACGGCCTGCATTCTTTCAACCATCCCGTGTCCAAGACGCTCATCGATATCATAAGTCGTTGCAATAAGATTACCTCTTCCATACAACTTTCTTAAGGCATCAGTTGATGAAGGGTGACCAAAGACAGCTACAATACTTGGATTGAGAACTCTCTCATAGCTCATCTGAATAAGCATTCTTTCCAAGTCGTGAAATGACTGTTCATCTTCCATTTGGAAGAATACCAAGTCTGGAGCAATCTTTATCATCTCCTGATTATCCTCTTCGAACTCCTCAATCAAATGAAAGTCGATATCGGGATATTCATTTGCCATACTCGAGAGCAAATTTCCAAGCCCCCTTCTTTTCCCATAAATTAGAACAGATCCTTTTCTCTCAATAAAGGAGTCCTGGTTCATTCCAATCCAAGAAGTAAAAGTATCTTCAAACATGGCATTTTCATCAGCTTTCCAACCGCTTGCAAACTCAATTTGTAGGTGAGCTGAATAAAGGGTGTTAAACCTAGCGCCCATGTCATATTCATCAGCTAGTGAAAACTTGGTGGCAATGAAGTCCTCAAAGAGATCAAGCTCCATCTCTACTTCCTCATTCAAGGATTTAAAGTCCTTATCTACTAAAAATGAGTTAGTTGTAAACTCACTGATATAACCTAAAGACTTTGGTCTGAATGGGAGTTTAAACCCTTTGGCAAGAGCATAGTCTAGACATGGTGATGCGTCCTCATAGGCAATATAGAAGAGAGAGTTTAAGGCCTGAACATCATCGCCACCTTTGATATAGGCGTAATTAAGGGCAAGACCAAATAGAACTTCGCTCTCTTTGATTTGTTTCTTGTTATTAAAGATTCCTCCCACTGCCACAGAGGCCTTAGTCTTCCACCTTTTAAAGATAGTCAAACGCTGCATAAACTGGATTGGATCTTCCACTTCGCAGAAGTCCATGATTACAAGAGCATCTAACTCACTTTCCAAGACTCCTAAGCACTCTTGTCCTGATGCAACCTGCCGACAATCATAAGTTGTAAAATTATCATCCCTCTCCTTAAAGTAGGAGCATATCAATAAAAATATATCTCTTTGATCCCCAACATATAGGATGATTCTAGTAGATTTGCTCATGCTGCCTCTTCTTCTTTGAAGCAGTTAATAAATGCTCGAACAATGTCTGGGTCGTAGCCAAAGATTTCAGACTTGTCTTCAACCATCTTGGTAATGATTCCATATGGTGATAATCCAAGACTAATTGAAAGGTCGGCCATACAGTTTGCAAACCCCACAACCTTTGCAGGTGGATAAATCTTGTTTCCCGCCAATCCCTGAGGATAGCCTTCTCCATTAACTAGTTCATGATGTTGAAACACTGTTTGCTTTACCGCTTGATCAATCTCAGGCACCTGATCTAGCAATTCCAGTCCATATTGTGGGTGTTTCTGGTATTCCAGCAACTCCTTTTCATTTAGTTCAGCACCTTTTTTGCTTCTCAAAAACTTTGGAAACTTCAACTTCCCCAAGTCATGAAGCATAGCACCCATCAAAATCTTATGACGAGAATGATCGCTTACCCAATTTAGTCTTTTTAAAATTGCATCAGTATAAATCATCGTCAGTTTTAAGTTTTGGCATCGACTCAACAGTCTGATGAATGCTTTCGCAAACGCCGATGCTCTCTTTCAATGTGGCCTCATCCATTCCCTTTGTATAAATCTCTTGAACCATAAAGTTTGTCAGATTCTGAGTGAATTTCAATTTGGTTTTTGAACTAACATTCTCTCTAGAAGCAAGCCTTGCAATGAGGTCGTTTAAAAAATTTATGTAAACTTTTCTATCTTGGGTCTTAAAGTAAAGTGGGTCACATTTTTACGCAATCTATAATTATCGAGTCTTTCCTGCTCTAAAGATTCTCCGCGATTTAAAATTTTCAAGTACTTATTTTTTGAAAGTCTAATAAAGACATCGAAGATGGCCAGGTCCCCACAAAAGAACTCCTCAATCTTCATAGAAGTAAACTGGTCATCGAATGCGGAGATTTCCTCCTCAGTGAAACTCTCATTCTGTTCGACATCCTTCCAGCTTTGTCTGTCAAAGAAACCTTTAATCTCTCTTTCAAGCTTGTCTAGAGAAAATGGTCTAGTCATTACAGTTGAGACACCGAGCTTTTTCAGATTTCCTTTACTTAAAAGTGACTCTTCAAAAAGACGCTCAGACTTTGCAACCAGAATAATTTTAGTTTTGATATTTTTAAATCTAATGAACTTAACCACTTCGAGAGCACTAAATGAAGACAGCTCTATATCCACGATGGTTACACTTTGTTCAGACTCAACTAGAAAGCGTTGTGCCTCACGGCCATTATGAACCAGAGAGGTCTCATAACTCCTTTCTTCAAGGCCGTCTCTTAATTCACGGCCGACTTTATTGTCTGGTTCACATACCAAAATCTTCATTCAACTCCACGCTCTAAACTCTAATCGATAGGGAATTAATTAAAGTTAATTTTTCTTAACATCTTTAATTCAAGTAAATGTATCACGATGGTTTCAAAAACATTTGAGATCATGGCCCAAGGTCCACATAAGAGACTAAAAATGTAAGACTTTAGTAGTTTAGAGAATAAATAAAGACTATAGGATGGGGCAAAGGTTTTCTACCTCTGCCCCTATAACTGGCAATTTTACTTGGCTACTGAAAACTTGTGCCTCTTCTTGAGCACTCTGCTTCATACTCATTCAACCACATTCTCTCATCATCATTCAGAAGATTATGCTCAATAAGCGCTGGCTCAAAGCCAATATAAACAAGAGGTCTAAATCTTAAATAGCCTTCATGCTCAGGATGTTTTTCAACATATGCGATGTTTTCCAATCTCACACCGCCAAAACCTGGCACATAGATACCTGGTTCGATTGAGACCACTTGTCCTTCCTTCATCGGAACATCAGAAGCAGGTGAAATCCTTGCTCCCCCTTCGTGGACGTGAATACCTACACCATGTCCTGTGCCATGACGAAAATCATAGCCCGCTCTATAAAGAGGAAGTCTTGCAAATCCATCGACGACTTTCCCAGGTGTACCTTCAGGAAATATAGAAGACTGACAGTTAAGAGTTCCCTTTAAAACCAAAGTATAGATTTTTTTGAACTCATCATTCCCGTCTTTATCAGAGGCCATAAATGTTCTTGTTGTATCCGTTGCAAAACCGCCTTCAAAGTAACCGCCACTATCCAATAGAACCATGTCATCCTCTTTTAAGATGACGTCATCTTTTGGCTCGCTATAGTGAATGATTGAGCCATTTGCCCCAGCACCAGCAATAGTGCCAAAACTTTGCTCCACTGCACCTTGTTCTTGGTATTTAATGGTCGTTTGCTTGTACAAGTCCAACTCAGAAACTTTCTCGCCGGCCTTCAGACTTTCCTTAACCCATTTAATCGTATTGTAGATCGCCTTGTCAGCTCTTCTAAATCCATCCTCCATGTGTGCTAATTCTTCAGGGTCTTTTATTGAGTGAAACTCTACCAGACCACCTGAGGACTCTGCTAATCTCTCAGATCCAAAAACTTTATTTAGCATATTGAAATCTAGTACGTTCAGCATACCTGGATCGATGTCCACGCTTTGAAGTCCGTATTGATCTTGAATTTCTTGCAGTTTTTCCTCTACCTTTTCAGGCTCCATTTGGAAGAACTCACAAGCTGTATTCTCTTTAACCGAGTCATCTAGGGGTGTGCTTTTATCAACAAAAACAAAAACTTTGTCATGAGTGGCAAGAGCTTTCCCTAGAAAGCTGGATAAGTTTGGAAGATGGTAGCCTCTTGAGTTGGTAATCCATGCTAATGAGTCAATTGCGCTGACAAAGTAAGCATGCTTGCTACTCTTCACTGCTCTTTCTAATTTTTGTTTTGTATCACTCCCTCTAAATTCTTTTGGAATGTGCTTGATTGGAGCAAGCTCAGGCATCTTTGCAAAGTCAACTAGTGTTGAAAGCTCTTGAGCAAAGTATCCATGTAGAGGACATCTTTTTTCCAACTCTTGGAAAAATTTTAAACTTGTCCTATCTCCTTCATATCCCATTTTCTTTGGAGCAAGCTTCTCTAGATCTTCTAATAGCTCTGTTCCAAGACCTTTATTTGCTCTAACCTTAACGACTTCCACAACGTTTGCATCAACTTGAATATCAGCTTGCTCCCAGTACCTTCCATCAACATAAAGTTTAACACGCCCTTTCAATGGTACGAGAACTTCAGCAACTGAACCGCTAAAATTAGTGAAATAAAATCTATGGCAATTTTCCATTGGAACATATTCGTTTAAATAAGGGTCAAAGCTTGAAACATAAAATGCTTCGAGACCTTCTTTGGCCATAAAACCCTTAAGCTTTTCAACGTTTTGCGCCACTTCGCTTTGAGTCAATTTAAATGCAGATTTACCCATATTTACTCCCTTGTTTACCTAAATTACTTACAACATTATTCGACAAATTAAAAGCAAAGAGCTAGTTTACAACTTCCAGAGACACAGAGGGAGTTTATGAAATACGATCCAATCTATTACAGTGATTATCTGCGCTTAGACAAATTGCTAGAGGCGCAAGAGCCTGTTAGCGAGAAGCATAACAGGCCTGCCCACGACGAAACTCTTTTCATTATAATTCATCAGGCATATGAGTTGTGGTTTAAACAAATCCTACACGAAGTAGACTCAGTTCATAAACTTTTTGGCAATGCGCGAATGGACCCAAGAGACTTAAGTGTAATTGTTCACAGACTAAATAGAGTTACAGAAATACAAAGAATTTTAAACGACCAAATCAATGTAATGGAAACCATGGGACCACTAGATTTCATGGAGTTTAGAGATTATCTCGTTCCTGCCAGTGGTTTTCAGAGTATCCAATTTAGGATGATTGAATTAAAGCTTGGCCTTAGACAAGAGTTTAGACTTCAGATGGCGAAAGAATTCTTCAACTCAAGATTAAAGGAAGAGGACAAAAACAAAATGAACAAGCTTGAGGAGGAAACAACCCTTCTTGAGCTTATCGACACTTGGCTTACTAGAATGCCATTTGGAAAATCTGCGAATTACAACTTCTGGGAGCAATATAAACAAGCTGTAGACGAGATGCTAAATCAAGACCGAAAAATTATTGAAAGCAATAGAACTCTCCACCCTAAGCAAGTTGAAATGGAACTTAAAAACCTTGATGCTACCAAGGAAACATTTGAAATCCTCTTTGATGAAACAAGGTACAACAAACTTAAAGACGAAGGTAAAGTTCGCATCTCGCGAGAAGCAAAACTTTCTGCAATATTTATCCGCCTCTATGCTGAGGAGCCAATACTTCAGCTGCCAAACAATCTTCTCGATTGTTTAATTGGCATTGATGAGCTTTTCACAACATGGAGATATCGTCACGCAATCATGGTGCATAGAATGCTTGGTACTAAGATTGGAACCGGGGGATCAAGTGGACATGACTATCTTAAGAAAAGTACTGAAAGAAATCGCGTTTTCACCGACTTCTTTGACATGGCCACATACCTAATTCCTAGAGAGCACATGCCAAAGCTACCAGATGACGAAAGGCAAAAGCTTGGATTTGTTTACGGAGACTAAAAGTGTTTAAGAAGTACTACACTGAATTTTTAGCGGCCAATAACTATATCCACATGGCGGCCCACTCTCACCACTACTGGCCAGATATTACAAAGCAAGCAACGCTTGATTATTGGAGAGACTCTCGAAACCTTGTTGATGCAAAGTGGGAAAAGATCATGGGAGAAGTTGTACCTAAGTCCCAAGAGTTAATTTCAAAAATCTTGAACCTTAAAAATCCAAAGCAAATCGCATTTGCTTCAAACACTCATGAACTTTTTGCAAGACTTCTGAGCTGTTTCCCTCAAAGCGACTTAAAGATTCTTACAACTGACTGCGAGTTTCACTCGGCCTCAAGACAATTAAAAAGGTACAACGAAGAGCCGGGAGTAAGTGTAAACTTCACACCAGCACAAAGCGAAGAATTTCAAGAGAACTTTCTCAAGGAGGTCTCTGAAGGAGCTTATGATTTAATTTGCTTGTCTCAGGTGTTTTTTAATTCGGGCAAAATTTTGGACATGGGCTTTATAGAAAAAATTATTGAGAATAAAGCGAGTAATACAGTTTTAGTTCTTGATGGCTATCATGGATTTTGTGCAGTCCCCACAGACCTTTCAAATGTGGAGAATGATCTTTTCTACATGGCGGGGGCATACAAATATGCTCAAGGAGGAGAAGGAATGTGTTTCATGACCATTCCCGAGGGCTGTAACCTGAGACCGTTAAACACGGGCTGGTTTGCAAGCTTTGAGACTCTTGAAAGGAAGACTGATAATGTTGAATATGCACACGACGCTCAAAGATTTGCAGGCTCCACACGAGACTTCTGCGCCCATTATAGATTTAATGCTGTTTGGGAGCAGTTTTTAAAAGATAAAGTTACAGTGGACATTCTCCATGCGCACATTCAGGAGCTACAAAGCTTCTTCCTAGAAGGTCTTGATTATAACTTTACGAATACAGACCTAAATACCCAGGGTCACTTTCTAACAATCGAATGTGAATCTGAGTCCCATGCAAAGAAGCTCTATGAAGGGCTAAAGAGCAGTGGTGTTCTAACAGATTATAGAGCGAATAAACTTCGATTTGGTTTTGGTGCATATCTTGATAAGCAAGACGTACAATTTGTTAAGAAAACTTTAAAATTAAAACTTAAGTGAATTTTCTCTTAAGATTTGGTGAAAGTCTTAAGTTTTCAAAAGAAATTTCCGATAGAAATTATTGTCAACCAAAAATGTTTTCTATAGGAAGTTACAAAATGGGCGTTAAGATTAGTTCCCTTATTTTATTAATTCTCGGAATCTTTATTGCCAAGATTTCCTTTGAAAACTTCAACCAAGCAATTGCAAGCTCACCTGACAAATCACAGACTAGAACGACTGCAAGTTCCCGCTAAAGATCTTGCGCAAGGGAATTAAACCTCTTTGCCCGCTCCTCGTAGTTCTTAAATAAATCAAAAGATGGAAATGCGGGGGAAAAAAGCAGCACCCCTTCAAGTTTAGTGGCCTTTAAGCTTTCGAATAATTCTTCCAAATTACCAAATGTCTTTACCGAATGTGTTGAAAGTGACTCTGCAATATATTCCTTTGCCTCACCAAAAGCATAAACACCTGCAAGCTCTCTTCTAGATAGCTCAGAGAAGTCCATACTCTTATCCCTAAGCTTTCCCCCAAGGACAAGATGTATTTCTCTTCCTTTCAGGGAGTCAACTGCGGCCAGTGTGGAGGCCATATTAGTACTTTTGCCGTCGTTGTATATTTCAAGTTTATCTTTAGTAACTATGTGTTGAATTCGGTATTCAACACCGCCAAATGAGTCAATATACAATTGTGTGGCCTCATCAACCTTTTCTTCGTTCTGAATGATTTCAAGGGCACACAGGTAAGCACAGTAGAGATTCTCTTTATTATGTTCTCCAACCATTTTGGTTTTTGAGTAATCAAAGCTATCAAGTGCCTTGATGCTTTTTTTCCTACAAGGAAGATTTAGTCCATAGAAAGCTTTATTTACGAAGGCTATGTCTTCTTGGGTCATGTTCTGAAATAGCTTTAGCTTTGCATCCCTATATAAGTCATGTGAGTCATACCTTTCAGCATGAGAGGGACTAATATTTGTTAGAATCGCGATTCGAGGTGCGAACGATTTAATATTTTCAAGCTGAAAACTTGAGACTTCAATTACTGCCCAATCGTATTTATCAGTGGAGCAAAGGATCTCACTATAAGGAATCCCAATATTGCCTCCCAAAAACACTTTCTTTCCCAAAGAGCTAAGAAGCTCAAAAACCATTGTCGCCGTAGTCGTCTTACCGTTGGTTCCTGTGATTGCCACGACAGGAATATCCGAACAACGAAAAGCGTATTCAATTTCTGAAATAATCTCAACCTTGTTATCCCTTGCCTTAGCTAATGCTGGGTGTGTGTACGGAATGCCAGGGGATTTAACTATGACATCCATCTCCCCCAATAAGGACTTGGAGTCATCTTCGTTATAGCAGTGCTGCTCGCCAATAAGTTGTGCTACTTCTTCATAATGCTCCCAAGTTTGGGGTTCTCCCCTATTCACGGCATAGCATTCATAGTCGCCTTTGGAGCTTTGATGTCTGAGAGCGGACATGCCCGAGCGGGCAAGCCCAAAAATGGCCATTTTCATGGATTGATAATATAACGCGTCTATGGATTTGGAAAGACGCTTTGAAGACATTAGAAACTTTTTAGGACAACATAATCAGCTCGTTCAAAGCGAAATATTAAATCACTACCCACACGAGCTCCCCTCTCCATACGATGGCTGGTGTAGACAACTCTCTAAACTCTCCATGAATAATCTAATAGATATTGAAAATGGTAAGAGTTTTGAGAGCATTCACGGAGAGCTACGAAATTATTATGAAAGTATAAAAGAGCTCTCGCAACTACCTGAGGTGAATGTTAAGAGCACTGCTATTCCAAAAAGACTTGAAGTTGGAATGACTCATAAAAAAAGACATGAGACCTCTATTATCAAAGGATTCTTAGCAAGAGAAGATCTATCCAAAATTATTGATGTAGGTTCAGGAAAAGGACACATGTCAAAAGTTCTTCTTTACGACACAGATGGAAGTTCTGAATGCATTGACTGCGACCCAAAATTGCAAAGCTCAGGAGCTCAACTCATTAAAAAACAAACACCAGAATTGGCCGCAAAAATCTGCTTCCGAGAGGAATTCTTTACAAAAGACTCAGTAATTAAAGATAGATCCTCCTTGATATTAGGACTTCACTGCTGTGGGGATTTATCTGTTGAGTTGATAAGAAGTCATATCACTAGTTGCGAAAAGCTTTTAAACTTTGGATGTTGCTATCTTAAATCAAAGGAGTTTAATCTAAGTGGACTGGCACTAAGCTCCCCTATACCATTTAGCTTCCATGCTTTAAATCTTGCTACACGCTCAAACAGGACCCTAAATAACACGAGTTTTGATAGAAGGCAGAGTGTAAAGCTATACCGTTATATTCTACACATGATCCTAAAGGATGAGCTAAATGAGGAGTTTAAAACACTAGGCAATGCCCACCACTCTGAATACTACAGCGATTTTACAGCTTACTGCAAAAAGTACGCTCCTCAGACTGAAAAGCTCGATGTTGATTCACTTCACAAAAAGTACCTTAAAAGTGATCGTCTTAAAGACTACCTTGTAGCAGAAGTGATCCGCTCCCCATTAGGTAGACTAGTAGAATTATATATCATCCTCGATCGGGCCTTATTTTTAAAAGAAAACGGCCATGATGTGAAAGTTTGCTCCTTCTTTGACCCAGAACTAAGCCCTAGAAATATAGGTATATTTTCCTGCAAATTATAAAGCCACAAATAACTGAAATGACGTGTTTTTGATTAAAAGATCTTTAATTTTTCAAGGTTTTTGACCGATAAAGTGCCAACAGTGGAGCTTTAATGAAGAATATTTGGTTACTTTTAATATTTATGCTTAATCTTGTAGCTTGCTCGCAGGCGCCAGGAGAGCTTGAGCTTTCTAATAAGAACGCTTCGGTTGATTCGAGCTGCTACAGTTTAAAAGGAAGCTCTCTAAGCACGGCATCCTACCTCAGCAACGTCATCTTTCCCGATGGTTTTGATATGAGTGGCTTTAATTCTACGGGTGTGAGCCTTCAGGGCCTTGACCTCTCAAAGACAAAGGGACTAACAGCACAGATGTTAAGTAATGCAGCCTCTTCAATGTCAGGAATCATTTTACCACCAAGTTTTGACATGACAGGCTTTGATGTCAATGGCAAAACCCTATCCAATATTGATTTATCAGACACTCAGAATCTATCGGCAGCATCTTTTAATGGAGCGACTAGATTATACAATATCACTCTACCTTCTGGATTCAACCTAACAGGACTAAACACAAGTGGTATGACCCTCGCAAAGATGAACTTAAAAAATACTACGGGCCTGACAGTACAAATGTTAAATGACGCTCAACTTGAAGGAGAAATTCTTCTTCCAGATGGTTTTAACGTTACTGGCCTTGATCTTACAGGCCAGAATCACGCTACTGACTTTTCAAATACAGTTGGTCTAACAATTGAAATGATAGATAACTCCACAGTATTTAGTGGCAAGATTCCTCCAGGGCTTGATATTTCAAATCTGGATTATAGCAACGCTGTATCTGGGACAATGGCAAGTCCAATTCAAAAATATATCAAAGTAGACTTTAGTCAGGCGGTTGGCATCGACTTAGATATCTTTCTTGCGCTTGCAAGATGTGACATCATAAAAGTTTATCTCGATCCTATAAAGGATCATTCATGTAATATTCTCCCAAGCTTTGATGTATCTTTGGAAAGCTTTTCTGGGTATGAGTTACACAACATGAATTTAAAGAGCATGATGAACCTCACAGGTGCACATATTCAGGATTCAGACTCTGGGCTCCAAGAGGTTCATGCTCCGTTAAGTGGAATTGACTTCACTGGTTACACAGGAAAGTTCTTTCTGGAAATGGTAGATTTAAGTAACTCAACTAATTTAACCGCTTCCATGATTAATAATACAGATTATATGCGTGCCACAGTTTTTCCCGCTATGGATTTTACAGGAGTCACGCGCGATTTCAGTTTCTTTGATGATGCAGACTTTAGCAATGTAACAAATTTAACTGCTGCTCAAATAAACAACAATACTTTTGGCTTTAAAAACTATATTCTCCCTGACGGTTTTGATATCAGCGGTGTAGACTTCACTGGCTGTGACATGGACTATGGGGACTATTCAAACACTGTTGGTATGACTGCTTCCCAGGTTGAAAAAATTATCGGGAGTGTTCCCAATACTTTTACGCCTGTGGTTTTACCAGCTGTGGACCTTTCAACACTAGACACAACAGGTTTAACTCTTTGGAATATCGACTTTTCAAATACTATAAATTTCAATGCCTCTCATCTAAGTAATGCTACGGGCCTAAGTCGCCTTATACTCCCAGCAGGTATGGACCTCTCAGGACTGACTTTAAGTACGAGTACACTTCAAGATTTCAAAGTTGCGACAAACTTTCCGGCATCACAAGTTAACATGGCGACAGTACAAAACTTGCCTCTCGGCACAGACCTAAGTCTTTTGACCCCCACAACCTACTCAAATGAGGATAGTGCTGGAAATGTTTTTCCTACCTATCCAAGCTTATCTATTGCACAAATAAATGCTCTTACATACATTGATTACACAACACTTCCCGATGATTATGATCTTACTGGCTTTGACCCCTCAGGACTGAGTGGTATCAATAGATTTGATGCCTACAAGGCCAAGAACTTTCCTATTTCAGCTCTAAATAAGGGGATTGATTTCAATTACTTCACCCCCCCGAAGGACTTCGATATTTCAAGTTGGGATTCAACTGGTAAATCCATGCAGGGCTGGGACTTAAGAGATGTAAAAGGGTTGAGCATGAACCATCTTGCAAATGCATCTTCTATTTCTCGAGTAAAGCTTCCAAACGATTTCGATTTTACTGGAGCCTATTTTAACAATGCAATCTTAAGCCAAATAGATCTTAGTAATCTTCAACCAGTA
Organism: Halobacteriovoraceae bacterium; assembly: GCA_002718735.1. The sequence goes on from PBFR01000022.1 coordinate 72,539, forward strand.
AGTTGTGAGTAAATTATGAAAACTATCGTTATTTTAACATTAATCGGTTTTTTAAATAGTTGCTCTCAAGCACCAGGAGAACTTGACTTAGCCTTGAGTACATCATCATCATCAGAGAATTGCTACAGCTTAAAAGGATCACACCTTAGTACCGCTTCAGATCTAAGTTACATTACTCTTCCGAGTGGATTTGACCTAACAGGCTTTAATTCAACAGGAGTCACATTTTCAAATATAAATATTTCTAATACAAAAGGGCTATCAGTACAAATGTTGAATAATGCCAACTCAACCTTAAGGGATATTATTTTGCCAGCAGGTTTTGATATGACAGGCTTCAATGCATCGGGAAAAAAACTTATCAACATTGATCTATCCAACACGACAAATCTTAATCCCACTTCATTCAATGGCGCAACGGAGTTGGAAAATGTTACTCTTCCACCAAACTATAATCTCACGGGCCTTGTCACGACAGGTATGGTTCTTGAAGACATGGACTTTTCCAACACATCTGCCCTCACCATACAGATGCTAAATGACGCCACTCTTAGCGGTGATATCAAACTTCCAGATGGGTTCGATGTGACGGGACTAGATCTTACAGGGGCCATAATTTCGACCGACTTTACCAGTACTGTAGGTTTAACAATAGGTATTTTAGATAATGCTACATACTTTGGTGGAAAAATTCCAGCAGGCCTTGATATCTCTTCTCTTGACTATGCCAATGCTGAAACAGGAACATTGGATTTACCAAATCAAAAATATATGGGTGTTGACTTTAGTCAGACTACAGGAATCAATTTTGATATATATATGGCCCTTGCGAGGTGTACAGTCCGTTGGATAGGTATGACCACAACGAGGATAACTTCATCTTGCAACACACTCCCACCATTAGATGTATCAGCAGAAAACTTTTCAGGTGTTAGTCTTTATAATATGAATCTTAAGAGTTTGGTAAACTTCAATGGTGGGCACATCCAGCAATCAAACGAAGGTTTAAGAAATGTTGTTGTCCCAGACGGACTTGATTTTACAGGCTACACAGGAAAAGAGTACATAGAAAATGTCGACCTTTCCAACGCAATAAATTTTACTTCGACTATGTTTAACAATACAAACGATTTAAATAATAACACCTTTCCAGTGATGGATTTCTCTGGAGTGAACATCTGGTCAACCCGGTGGAAGAACGCTAATTTAAAGAATGTTACAGGTCTTACAGCTGCACAAATTCATACTCCGTACGTGCATCCCCTAGTATACCCAGACGGGTTTGACATCAGTGGAGTGGATTTTTCAAAGACAGGTTCAAAAGCTGATGGAGTAGATTTTACCAATACAACTGGAATGGTAGTGTCACAAATAGAAAACATTATTAGCATTCCGGCCTTACCAGGGATTATTTTTCCCGCAGTGGATGTCTCAACACTCGATACTACTGGAAAAACAGTATGGAGACATGATTTTAGCAATACGATAAATTTCGATGTTTCAATGATTAACGCAGCTTTATCCTGGATCGACAGTCCAATTCCTGATGGAACAGACCTAACAGGACTAAACAGACCAGATATGGGGAGTTCAAACTTTAGCAATGGGGTTAACTTACCAGCAACGGAAATCAATAAATTGGCTATTACCCATATACCCGCAGGTTCAGATTTTAGTCTTTACGACCCTATGACTGCAGAATCAGGAACATACAAAAATGTATTTGGCAGCACACTTTATTCCGAAATTCCAATTTTTCCTGTTGCACAGGTAAATACTTTTTCTAAGATAGACGGCCTAACACTACCATCCGGCTACAATTTAGCTAGTTTCGATCCTAGTGGAATGAGTCTAGTTAGGAAACTCAATGCAAAAGAAGCAACGAATTTTCCAATTTCAGCGCTAGACAAAGGTGTGGATTTCAAGGAATTCACACCTCCTGATGGCCTTGATATTTCTTCTTGGAACTCGACTGGAAAAACAATTACAGGTTGGGACCTAAGCCAAGTTAAGGGTTTGAATGTAAACCATTTCAAGAATGCAAGTAATATTACCGGAATTAAAGTACCAAGTGACTTTGACTTTACAGGAGTGGACTTCAATTCAAAAAGTCTTTACGGAGCGAACTTTGCTAACCTGGTCAAAACTAGCTGTGATTAGCGAGAATTCAAATAGATAAGAGCTGTTCGTATTATTGTCATATGGAATAATTTACACTTCAAATTGTTCCACACTCATGCCTATGTTCTACTATGTACATGAAAACACTCTTAGCACTTTTAAGCATTGCATCTGTGAGTTTAGCCTCTATTAATCCTGATAAAACAATTGCACCCTTTTTTAAAGTTTTTGGAGGGGTCGAGGAATTAAGCGATTCCATCTATAGTGTCGAAGCTCCTTACTTTATTAATGGTTCTTTAAATAGAAATGGAAGTTGGCAGGAAGTCAGCAAGCTTACCTACCTTCGAGCTAAGAAGTTGGCCAATCATGTTGTTGAAGCATGGCCTCGAAAAAATAGATTCGAAAGAAAACGAAGTTTTGGCAGTGCCTTTCATGTTGGCGGCAATTTAATTCTTACTGCATATCACACACTTGATAGGCAATTTAAAAGCACTTCATGTACAATGTTTAAAATCCGGCTCTCAAAAGGCCTAGACAAAAACAAAATCAGTTGCCAAGAAGTTCATCACTGTAGTGCGGAGCTTGATTATTGTTTACTCGAAATGAGGCCACAAGATGATGGTCTTTCACTTAAAGATTTAACACCACCAGTTTTGAGCGTAGAACCTCAAAGATATTCACAGAATTCTGAAATTCTTGCGATAGGCAACGTAAACGGATTTGGGCTTCATGCTAGTTTAGGAAAGGGTATCGCCAGAATCAATGGCAGATACTTTGTTTATGCACCTATTTTCTACGGCAATAGTGGAGGTCCCATTTTTAATGAAGACGATGAAATAATAGGACTTGTAACCGCTCAATCTAGCACGCTTTATGGATCACAGGCAGTTAATTACGCAACACCTATTGATGCTATTAAAATCGATTTAGAAAAAAATCTTGGAGTGGACAGTCCTATTTTTCAGCAAATTAACTTTAAGTGAGACTAAAGTTCTCCATCACATAGCCTAGACAATCCTCTTTAATGACATAAACGTCTTGGGTAAACATCGCCGGAACAAAGTCTTTTTTGGTAAATATCTTTCCTTCTTTAAGCTCAAGAAAGTTGGTCGTAACATCAACACCTTCGTTATCAACAACCTTAATATAATCTCTAACCTTGTAAAAACCTAGCAGTGTGCCCTCTTGAATTCGCTCAAAGTTTTTAAGATCTAATTCTTTGAGTAAAGAGAAGTCACTCTGTGACTCCATTTCATTTGCAAAGTCTATGCTCGCATCCTTATGGATCTTTATTCTCGCAACGGTTTGAAAAACTTCAGTGTTACGTATGTCGAATTCGTGATTTAGACCTTCAAGACTGAGAACCTCTTCAATATATTGAGCAGTCTTTGCGACTCCATCTTCCTTGCCAGGCAGTCCGGCCTCAATTGTAACTGAAGGGCACAGAGGAGCAAAGGCCATTGACTCAACCTCACTAGGCTCAGTGAAGTAGACTGTTTTCTCACTAAATCTCTTTGCCAGATCAAGATATTCTTCTTTGAAGACATTCACACAACCATAGTATGGATTCTTACCTGTGTTGTTGTGGACATCGATATTTGCGAACAATTTGAATTTTTTAACATAATCTAGAACTTCTGAAATAAGCCTTGCCTCTTCAGACTCTCCACCCGCCCAAATCCGATTATAGTCTGGTTGGCCCTCAAGATGCCTAAGGCCATAGGCCGCAGCTTTCGTATTGCCGACAAGAATAATCATATCTCTAGGAAGAGCTTTATCTGAGTATCTGGAAAGAACTTTTTTTAATGCCAAAAGGCCAGTTGTTTCATTGCCGTGAAGAAGAACTGATAGAAAAAGAGGCTCTGACTTCTCCCCTCTTAGGTGCATTAGGAAAGGTCCAGGAAACTTCTTGTGGAGATCTAGAATATCTATTTCGAGAAACGTTTCAGGAACCTTGTCATATATTTTTAAACTCAATCTACAAACTCCAAAGGTGAACAGGAATATCCTGCTTCTGATTATCCAGATAGGCCTCCATCAATTGTTGAAATTTCTTTCCATGCATGTGGACAAAGGCCTTCTGCCAACGTGCTCCGTTAACGCCTTTTTTAAGCCTTGGATAAATAACATTATCCATGTATTTGATTATATCACCTTCATCAATTCCTCTAAGAATAAGAGCATTCTTTACCTGTGGGTACAACTCCTCGACTAGCAGCTGTTGAGTGTCCCAAATCTTTCCATCAATCCATTTAACAGGACAGTAAAAGCTCTGGCGGCTTGCCTTATAAAAATTATCTTGAACATCTATGAAATCCAGCGTGTCTTCAGGTGGAATATCAAGATTTGCCAAGTAATCCACAAGTCCTAAGTAAAAGGCCGTGTTGGCGACAGAATCAATTATTGTAGGGCCTGCACTTGGGGCCCTGTGCTCTATTCGCAAATGAGGACTGCCATCCCCATTCTCTCCAATAATTGGTCGGTTCCATCTCCAAATGGTTCCGTTATGCATTTTAATATGTGCCATCTCATTTGGAGAAGTCTTCTGGATTTCAGGAAGAAGGATAGGATAATGATCAAGGTTTTGCTCAAACAACTCCATTAGAGAATCTTTTACATAATCATCACCAAGAGTAACTCTTTGAATGAGATTTCCTCTCTTTCCTACAAAGCAGTCCATCGCCACCGCTTGCTCAAATACTGCAATTCTTGACTCGTCCCAAAGTTCCTTACCAAAAAAGTATGGCGAGTTTGCACTAATTGCAATCATCAAAGGTGAAGCGATCAAAGATGCATTGTAATACCTCTTTGCATCCTCTTGTGAAACTGAAAGGTGAACTTGCAAGCTTGTGGCCGCACACTCAACGAGTACACTTTCAAACTCAAGATTCAACTCATCTTTTCCTTCAAATGAAATATTAGGTCTTTTCCCTCCGCGCATTTTTAATATTTGATCATTAATGGCGAAGTATCTATTTTGCGGGGACATATTGTCCAAAGACAGCATGTTATCTCTAAGTGTGGCGAGGGTTCCCATTAGAACAGGATCTCCCTCGTGCTTTGAAGTCCATTGCTGACAATCCTGCCATATGTCTTTTAATTCTTCGTGAAGCTTTGTGAATACACTTCCGTTGAGCTCGTAAGGAGAGGAGTTTATTTCAAAATTAAACTTGGAAATCTCAGGAACGATTTGTGAGTTTCTCAACTCCTCAATAAACTTTGCTCCAGTGGGATTAGGCATCATATCGTTATCTACAAGCCAGGCCTCCAGCTCAATGCCAGTCATTGAGCTTTTGTGCTCAAATGTTTTATCCTGAAACCAACGCCTAAGAAGTTCAGTCTCTTCCTCTAGCTTTGACTTAAATAACAGTACATCTTCTTCTGTGTAGTTTTCCTTCTTGGAAACTTCTGTGCCCATAATCCCCTTCCTGGAAGTCTGGTTTAATAAAGATGAAAAACGTCCTTCATCTCCAAATATAAATTTTTCATTTTTTCGTCTATGTCAGGACGGTTTACATCGTCCTGAGAAAATACAAATCTTTCCGGACCAAAGTCTTTTGCCATCAACTTTGTTTGCCAAATATTATCCCTAGGGATGTTTAAGTCAGAACGATAAGTGTAATTCTCTAAAATCTTTGGATCAATAAAGTCCTGGATGGAGTTAAAGTATTCATCGTTATAAATCTTCTTTCCATTCTCAAGTCTAGTGTATCCTCTTACAACATAGTCTATATAAACTACATCGCATTCAAATGCCTTAAAGAGATGATTAATAGCTCTCAAAGGAATAATGTCGCCACAGGTGGCAATATCAAAGTCAACTCTATAGGTACAAATGCCATTAGGGTCAGATGCATCTGGGTAGGTGTGGCTTGTAAGGTGAGACTTGGTAAGGTGTGCGCTGTATGCCGGTGTAGACTTTACGTCTTCCCACTTTCCGCCCTGAGCATCACTCATCAAAGTCATTGTTGAGGCACCAACCGGTTCAAAGTTCATTTTTGATTCAGAGATAATGTCTGAATCAATAATTTTACAGATTTCTCTGGATATTTCGATAATTTTGTCTGCAGAATACTTTTCATTAATCCAGTTAATGTACTCTTCCTTTTGAGCGTCATCAAAAGTCAGGCAAAAATCGTACAAGTTAAAACTTAAAATTTTAGTGAGATTGTTGAAACCAGAAAGTTTAATCTTTTCTTCGGTTGAGTAATTTGTCATTAAAGAATACCTCTACAAAAAAGAAGGCGCGGATCATCCGCGCCCATCCGAGAAAATTATACTTTTATACTAAATAAGTCCAAGCTCTTTTACAGTGTCTCTCTCTTTTTTGAGCTCTTCCAATGTGGCATTGAACTTTTCCTGTCCAAATTCATTGTGCTCAATCCCTTCCACGACAACAACTTTGCCGTTTTCGGTTCTACAAGGGTAAGAGAAGATTAGACCCTCATCAACACCATACTGGCCGTTGCTGGCGATACACATAGAGTAAGTCTCTCCAGCAGGAGTATCGTGAGTAAGGTTATAAACACCCTGAACGCATGCATTGGCAGCACTTGCAGCTGAACTTGCTCCACGAGCTTTAATAATTGCAGCACCTCTTTGTTGAACGTCTTTAATAAAGTCGCCTTTAAGCCACTCCTCGTCAGATATCACTTCGTTTGCAGCCTTACCGTCAATTTTTGCATTGAAGAAGTCTGGGTATTGAGTTGCTGAGTGGTTGCCCCAAATTGTCATGTTTTGTACTTTTGTAACATCAACTCCTGCTTTTTGAGCAAGTTGAGTTTTTGCTCTGTTTTCATCAAGCATAGTCATTGCAAAGAATCTATCTTTTGGAAGTCCGGAAGCTTCCATAGCAATTAAGCAGTTTGTGTTACACGGGTTACCTACTACAAATAGTTTACAGTCATCAGCTCCAACTTCTTTAATCGCTTTACCAAGAGGTCCAAAAATCCCGCCGTTAACCTTAAGAAGGTCTCCCCTCTCCATTCCAGCTTTTCTAGGAACCGCTCCAATTGCAAGAACCCAGTTGGCATCTTTGAAGGCCACTTCCATCTTATCTGAGCAAACAATATTTTTTAGCAAAGGAAATGCACAGTCATCCAATTCCATTTTAACGCCTTCCAGCGCTCCAAGTGCCTGTGGAAGCTCTAAAAGCTGAAGCTCAACCTCAGTATCAGGTCCAAACATTTGTCCTGAAGCTATTCTAAATAGAATTGCGTACCCAATTTGTCCTGCGGCACCAGTTACCGCTACCTTTACTCGCTTATTTGCCATATGTCCTCCATATTAATTTGGCCAATGATAATGGAAGAAAGTATAGTTGATTAATAAAAAAGAGTAAAACCCCTGATGGACAAATCTCGGGTAAACTCCTAGTATCTTACTTAAAATACAAAGGAGCGAAGTGTCATGTCTGGAGAAGACAAGAGCAAAAGCAAAAATTTTAAAGGAAAGGGCAGACGCCCTCGTCGCGGGCCTAGAAAACCTGGTGCAAAAACCAAGCAAGGACCCAAAAAAGAGGGTTCAAGTGCCAATAAAAGTAGACGTCCAAAATCCTTAACCCCAGCGAGAATACTTCAAAAGTACGATAATCTGCTAGAGCAACATATTGTTGCCCGCCGCAAATTCTATGAAATGCACGGAAGGGCACAAGGAAGACAGCTCGAGAAAATAGAAAACAACTTTAGATCAACTCTAGAGGCCATTCGAAGATTTGAAACCAATCTAAAAGATTGGCAAATTGAAGTTCTTAAAGAAAAGATTGATAGATACCCTGCCGACAGGCAATTTTCCTCAACCCATGGGCTTGAGCCTAAAGGAGAGGAGGTAGCGTTTTCAGGAGAATTTGAAGACCCTCACCTACTTCCAACTCAGATTGAAGCGGACTTCTCAAATGATACAGAAGAATCCACAGGAACGATCGAAGACTACAAAAAATACAAAGGCCTCTAAAAAGAGGCCTTTTTCATTTAAAATCAATTTTTATATTCAGTTATGAATTAGAAGACATTTTGAAATCACCGCTTACATTTTCGTTGGCGAAATCTCTTTTAGAATCAATTGTTGAACCTGTATGAATCGACTGAACCTCTGCAGGTTGAGCGACACGCAAGTAGTTGTCTAGAGTTTCCTCATGATCTTTAAGTATGGCCCTCTTCAGTTCATCTGAGTCTATGTCCAGTACTTCAGAAACCCTAACTAGCATTTTTAATGGAATATTACACAATGCTCTTTCAACATTGCTTATGAATTGTCCGTTTTTATAACCCAACAAGTGCGACAACTCGGACTGGGAATAACCTTTTGGATGTTGTAATCTTTTTGTGCGAATAAGTTGAGCAATGTTCTTAAAACAGCGCATGAAGTCTCCTACTGAATATTGGGTGGTCATTATAATAACAATTTTTCTCTGAATGTCTCGAACATTCTCAAAAAAAATTATAGATTAATACTGCCCTAAAAATAAAAAAAAAAAAGAGAGAGGAAAATTTTGAAAAAGCTTGTGTCGTGGAATGTCAATGGTATTCGGGCCGTAGAGCGCAAAGGATTTAGCGAGTGGTTGAGCCAAGATCAACCTAACATCGTATGCTTACAAGAAATCAAGGCGGCAAAAGATCAATTTCCAAAAAATATTTTGGAACACGAGAATTATCATATTTACATAAATTCTGCCGATCGCCGAGGCTATTCCGGCGTCTGTGTCATGACGCAGGAGAAACCGAACAAAGTGATCGACCAAATAGGAATTGACAAATTTGATGTTGAAGGAAGAACCCTAATTCTCGAGTTTGATGATTTTGTGTTGATAAATTGCTACTTCCCCAATGGTGGAAGGGATCACTCCAGAGTTGATTTTAAACTAGAGTTCTACCATGCCATTCTTGAGATTTATAAAGAATATAGAGACCGAGGCCATCATGTTGTAATAACCGGAGACTTCAACACTTCCCATAAAGAAATTGACCTTGCCAATCCAAAAGCTAATAAAAAGTCCACTGGTTTCCTTGACCACGAAAGAGAATGGATAGACATCTATCTTGATGCTGGCATGGTTGACTGTTTTAGAGAGCTCTACCCAGAAAAGGCCGGTGAATATACTTGGTGGACCTATAGAAACAATTGCCGTGAAAGAAACATTGGGTGGCGTCTAGACTATTTTATGGCAAATAAAGAATTTATGGAAAAAGTTGAAGCTTGTGCCCATAGACCAGAGGTTTTGGGCAGTGACCACTGCCCTGTTGAGATTTGCATTAAGAGCTAGAACTGAATAGTGTATTCCATCTTGCCATCTTCAATAAGTTTCTTATTAAAGCTATCTTTAAACTTTTTATAATCATTAAAAGAGGTCTCTCCAAAGACCTCTATTAACATGTTGTCATACTGCTTATCAATCCTGCCCATCTCTAACATTTCATCTGTAGATAAAGTAACCGTTGAGGCCTGACCGTATTTATTATTTAAGTATTCAGTGATCTCTTTAGATCTCTCTTCTTTTAGCTGGTAATAAATATCTATCTGCTCAGAAGATAAGTTTAGGGTATATTCAAAAAGTCTTTGGGAATCCATCTCAAACTGTTTTCTAATTTTTTGAAATGTTTCTTCAGAGACCTGCTCATTCTTCACTATATCTTTTGAGTCCGAACACTTAAAGTTTTTATCACATGGAGGGCAGTTGTTTTCAGATGCATCTTTCCTAATACCGGCCTGAGCTACAGAGATCTGATCTATAGGAGTTGGTTCATGATACTCTTCATCCAAATCATCTTTAACAACAACATCAACCTTAACAAGGTAGAAATTTAAAGCGACACTTGCCCCTAAGAGACCAAAAAGAAGTTTATTCATACTTTTTCCTTTGAGCACAATTCTACAACCCAAATACCAGTTTTAAAAGCTTATTGCTTCTCAAATAGACATTTGCCTTTAAAGAAGACTTTATTTGGCAGTTGATCGTAAGAGATTCTTTTTCTTCTTCCCCTATTAACAACTTTTCCAAGAACTTCTTCTGCATCACTAAGCGTGCCTTTGGGAGCGTTAACAGTTATAAAGCTTGCCTCTTTACCCTTTTTAAAGTTTCCTGAAACTTTTGAAACACCCATTGCCTCAGCACCTGCGACAGTAGACCTAAAAAGGGCCTTAGTGTAGGTTGCTTCAGGATTAACACCTTTATTTTGATCTACGAATGACCTCATAACATCAAACATTGATAGAATTGGTCCACCCCCAATATCTGAGGCCAGAGCCCAACGAACTTTGTGCTTTTCAGTTCTCTTAAAATCAAATAGTCCAGATCCAAGGCCCTTTTGTCTTATAGGAGCGTTGGAGGTTGGGCAGTGGGCAATAATTGTTTTCGTTTTGGCCAATTTTTTCAATTCCACGTCAGACATATGAATCGCGTGTCCCATAATTGTTTTTGGGCCTAAAAGGTCAACCTTGTCATAGATATCTGTGTAGTTTTTGACATTTTTAAACTCAGGAAGATCTCTGTAGATAGAAAGCACAAATTCAATCTCGCCGTGGTTTTCTGAAAGGTGGGTTTGGATAAATGATCCATGCTTCTTTGCTGCGGCAGCGGACTTTTTCATAGTCTCTGGATCTGTTGCAATCGCAAACCTAGGGGTAAGGGCGTATTTGTCTTTGTATTTCTTGGAAAGCTTCTTCGCTAGATCAATTGCTTCTTTTTTAGTTTGAGTAAGAAACTTTGGAGAATTCATAGTCATTTGAACGTTTCCAATTGCGAAGTGCCCAATCGCATTCTCCTGAGCATGATCAAGAGCATGTTCATGTATCGAGGAATAGATTGCTCCGCCTAAAGTTCCAGTCTCAATTAATCTTTGGAAGAAGAACTTGGCCTTGTTTTTAGAATATGTTTTCTTCTCAAATTTTCTTTCAGCAGGGAAAGTGTATTTTTCAAGCCACTCCAAAAGCTTAGCCTTTGGCATCTCTCTTACATCATCTTGGACCCAGTGAAAGTGAATGTCGTAGAAAGAAGGCATAATTAGCTGGCCTTTCATATCAACAAGCTCTGACTCACTCATCGTTTTTTTGGATACTTTAGAAGCATCTTTAACGCTATCCACAAACCAGCCATCTTTCGACTCAACGAGTATTAACGCACCATCCCTATAATAGTCACACTTTGTGTCACTGATTGGGTTAAGTATTTGTCCAAGTATAATCTTCTTTTTCATCTTTATTCCTATTGGCAATTCTCTGTACTAGAGACAACTTTTATTCTATGTTTTCACTTATGAAAACTTGTATTAATTATCTAATTTTACTGTTGTCTTTATCATTTTCCAACGCGTTTGGACAAGCTGTAAAAGCTGAAGATTACGCTGTTAAGCGATTCAGAACACTAGAAATCTCATCAAGTATAAATCCAGCGACCTATAGCTACCTTTCCACAGAGATAGGAAAGTCCAAATCACAGTTTGGTGATCTGGTTATCATAAAAATGAACACCCCAGGTGGGCTTGTTACCACGACTAAAGACATCATCACCCTAATCGGCAAAAGTGACGTTCCGGTAGTTGTGTGGATTTCACCCGAAGGGGCAAGTGCCACAAGTGCGGGAGCAATTATCGCTTCAAGTGCTCACCTTCTGACAATGAGCGAGGGTACAAATATCGGAGCCGCAACTCCGATTGGAATGGGAAAAGATATAGAACAAAAGGACGCCAAGGCCAAGGCAGTTAACGACTTGGTGGCGCTCGTTAGTTCTCTTTCCGAGTCAAGAGGGAGAAACTCCAAAGCCTTTGCACAGATGATAAGTGAGGCCGCAAGTTTTGGTGCGCAAGAAGCACTTGATAAAAAAATAGTTGATGCCATCACCAACACTCAAGTGGATCTAATCAAATTCATCAACGGGCAAACCGTGAGAGTTAAGGGAAAAGATGTAGTTCTTGATGTTCAAGAAGGGGCATCAGTTGTAGAAGCTGACATGGATCCAGGTCAGATGATCCTAGATATTTTTTCTAACCCAATGACCGCCTACATTTTATTTATGATTGGTGCTGCACTCGTTTACTTTGAATTTCAGGCTCCTGGTGGCTTTATTGCTGGCGCAGTTGGTGTTGTATTTTTAATACTCGCAGCAATTGGTTTTCAAGTTCTTCCACTAAACTTTGGTGCGCTAGGACTTATAATTCTTTCCTTTATACTGTTTATCCTTGAGATCTATATCACCAGCTACGGAATCTTGGCACTTGCAGGAACTGCTGCTCTAGTATTTGGCTCGTTATTTCTTTTTAGAACTGAGAACGCTTATATGGACATTCAGTTGCCGCTTATTTTTTCTGTTGTTGGAGCAATTCTTCTCTACATTTTTATTGTTGGGTATGTTCTTTTTGCAGGAGCGACCAAGAGAAAGGATAGAAAAAAGTTTTTTACAAGTAAGGATGAGTCTGCTCACATCTCAAAATATATCAGATTTGAGGACGGCCAGCACTACTACCAGGTCAAGGTTTCCGGAGAAACCTGGAATGCCAAGAGTTCAAATCGATATGAAATCAAAGACAAAGTAAAAGTCTTAGATCAAGACAATGATAAAATGATACTTATACTAGAATAGGAGTTTTTCATGTTTAGCTATTTGCCGTTTATAGTGATTATTCTTGTGCTTTTGATGAGCACAATCAAAATTCTCAATGAATACGAAAGGGGCGTTGTTTTTCGTCTAGGTGAATTCGTTGCAGTTAGAGGTCCAGGGCTAATTCTTGTTATCCCAGGTCTTGAGAAGATGATGAAAATAGATCTTCGTGTTGTAACTATGGATGTGCCTACTCAAGATATCATCACAAAAGACAACGTATCAATGAAGCTTAACGGAGTTGTCTACTTTAGAGTGAACAATCCTGAAAAGGCCGTTATTCAGGTAGAAAATTTCTACCACGCAACAGCTCAAATCTCTCAAACGACCTTAAGAAGTGTTGCAGGCCAATACGAACTAGATGACCTTTTATCTAGCCGTGAAGAGATCAACGACCGTCTACAAATCATTCTTGATGAACTTACTGAGCCTTGGGGTGTCAAGGTTACAAACGTTGAGCTTAAAGCAATTGACCTTCCCGAAGAAATGCAAAGGGCCATGGCAAAACAAGCTCAAGCTGAAAGAGATAAAAGGGCCAAGATCATCGGAGCTGAAGGTGAATTCCAAGCGGCCAAGAAACTTGCCGAAGCAGCAGAAGTTTTGGCCACTCAGAAAGATGCGTTAACTCTTAGATACTTGGACACTATGAGAGACGTTTCCCAAGGATCAGGAAAATCCAGCATTATTTTTCCAGTCCCATTGGATATTTTCGACGCTTTTAAAAAGTAGCATATATAGGCCGAAGTTCCCCTTCGGCCTTTTCCTTCAAAAAAACGATTAAGAAAACTTAAGAAAAATTCATATTGGTCGATAAAAGCTATGCGAGGCAAACATGGTATTAATTATTGACGATGAATTTGACATTTGTGAGAGTATTCAGGAGCTACTAGCCGACGACAAGATAGATGCAGACATATGCCCTTGTTCAGTAAGTGCAATGACTAAGCTGGATTCTGGAAATTATGCATGTGTAATAACCGATATTTGCATGCCTGCAATCAATGGCATTGAGCTTTCTAAAAGTATTAAGGCAAAATATCCAAATATTATTGTCATCTGTATTTCATCTTACTCTGATCTTTTGCAACAAGACCTTATAGACGCCAAAGTAGATTTTTGTTTTCCAAAACCATTTTCATCAGAATCTCTAGTTGCATGTGTTCAAACATGCCTAAAAAGAATGCTTACAGCGGCCTAACTATCGCTTTATAAAGCTATTAAGCGCCGCTTTTAATTCGGGAAAAAAGTCCCCCTTTCTAAATGTAATCAAGGGACACTCTTTGCTTTTAGAATTCTCTTCTAGGTAGGTGGTTAACCTGTGAATCGGCCCAGCAACCTTATGACTAATATACAATCCGCCAATTACGCCTAGAATAATGATCACAAAAGAAGTGATAAAAAAGTGAAAGTTTAAACCCTGTTGCTGTTGTTTTAGAAATTCAAAAAACACATGTCCAGAGTCAATCTCACCCATTGCTTTTTTCTCTAGTTCAATAAAGTAATAAGTTATAGCGATGTAAAAGCCTGTACAAGAAGCAAGCGAAAGGCCTAAGAAATACCCGATAAAAACAAACTGAAATCTCTTATTTATAAGATACGTTTTTCGCATTAACCAATCCTCCGTACCTGTGCTAATCGGAAGAATTCTTTCATATATAAATAAAAAACACTTTAATAAGGTTTTTTTAAGAGTTCTTTTGAAGAGTAGTAGTTTTTAAAAAAAAGGCCTTCCAACATTGGAAGGCCTCTCTATATTTACTCTAAATTTTGGAAGAATTAACGAACAACACTTCTTTTATTTGAAGCAAGCTCTTTCTTTCTGATTCTGATGTTCTCAGGAGTTACTTCTACCCACTCATCATCATCAATCCAATCCAGTGCCCACTCAAGTGTTCTTGGAGGAATTGGAGGAAGGATAAGGTTTTCATCCTTTCCAGCAGTTCTTACAGAAGTAAGGTGCTTCTCTCTAACACAATTGATGTTTAGATCGTTTGGACGAGTATGCTCACCAACAACCATTCCCTCATAAACTTTCTCGCCAACTTTAACAAACTGCTTTCCAGAGGAAAGAAGGTTAAAAAGAGCGTAAGCTGTAGTCTTTCCAGCTCTATCTGAAATAAGAGCACCGTTTTGTCTTGCAAGCATTTTACCTGCATATTCGCCGTAACCAGCGAAGTAAGAGCTCATTAGCCCCTCACCTCTAGTATCTGTTAGGAATTTTGATCTATAACCAATAAGTCCTCTTGAAGGAACCTTAAATTCGATTCTAGTTCTCGACTCTCCTATTGGCGCCATAGTCGTCATGATGCCCTTTCTAGTTCCCATTGCCTCTGTTACTGCACCTGTGGATTCAGTTGGCACATCAAAAACCACGTTTTCGTATGGCTCAGTTTTATTACCGTTTTCATCCTCTTCGAAAAGAACTTGAGGTCTTGAGATCATAAGCTCATAACCAGCTCTTCTGATTTCTTCAAATACAATTGCTACTTGAAGCTCACCTCTGGCCTTAAGAATAAAAACTTTTGGATCGTCAGTTGCTTCATATTTAAGAGAAACGTTTTTTCTAATAGCTTCTTGCAAAAACTCTTCAAGCTTTCTAGAAGTAAGGTACTCACCTTCTTGACCTGAAAGCGGCGATGTGGAAACAGAAACACGAACACTAACTGTTGGAGGATCAACTTCAATTCTAGGAAGTGCTTCTGGCTTGTCCATCGAAGTGATTGTATCTCCAATGAAGGCGTCATTTACACCTGAGAGAATTACGATCTCACCAGCTTCAGCTTGAGGAACATCAGCAAAACCTAGTCCGTCAAAGATTTGGATTTTTCCAATCTTAACTTGCTTTGGCTTTCCAGATTCATTAATCCACATATATGGCTTGTTTTCATACATAACACCAGAGTGGATTCTACCAATCATTAGTGTTCCAAGATATTTTGAATAACTTAGGTTTGTAACAAGAAGTTGAAGGTTTCCTTCTTTATCAAGTTGTGCCATTGGGAAGAAATCCCCAACAAAAAAGTCAAGAAGTGGCTTTAGATCGCCCGATCTTGCTTCAGGATCGGTTGAAGCGTAACCGTCTCTTCCAGAACCAAAGAAGAATGGAATATCAAGATCAAAGTCTTCAATTCCTGCAAGATCTACGATTTCTAACATTAGATCTTCAACTTCAGTTTGAACTTCTTCATATCTTTGGTCGGCCCTGTCGATCTTGTTGATCATAACCGCAATTTTAATTCCTCTTTCAATTGCCTTTTGAAGAACAAATCTTGTCTGAGGAAGTGGTCCTTCCGCAGCGTCAACCAAAAGAACAACACCATCAACCATCATTAATGATCTTTCTACCTCTCCACCGAAGTCGGCGTGACCTGGAGTATCTAAAAGGTTTACTTTGTAATCTTGCCATTGAAATGCACAGTTTTTGGCGGTGATTGTAATCCCTCTTTCTTTTTCAAGCTCTCCCGAGTCCATAACCCTTTCGGATACAGCTTCGTGCTCGGCAAAAAGTCCGGATTGTTTTAATAATTCGTCCACAAGCGTGGTTTTTCCGTGGTCAACGTGCGCCACAATAGCAATGTTCTTAAGTTTCATTAGTGATAGTCTCCGAGGATTTTTTTGATCTTGGGCATTATTGCGGATTAGACATTGATTGTACATAGGAATCTGGATTTTTAGCCCCGTGCAAAACCAACCGATTTAAGCGCTTTCAACCTCTTGAATATACCAATTTAGGCTTTTACGCTGGGAGCGTCTTGAGAATTCGAATTTCAATCCATATAACTTTCCATCCCCGTCGGAGTCAATGCCTCGAACGACAATTGCTTTAAATGGACCTTTAAGCTCCTCTTCTTTGAATTCAAGCTCAATCGATTCACCCAATTTCAACTCTTTTTCAATTCTCAACAGAGCCCCACCCTGGCTAATATCAACCAAGCATCCACTACATTGGTGCTCCCCGACGCGAACCTCAATTTTCTTATCGATCTTGATCCTCTCATTAGCCCTAAACAACTGCTTTGCTTTCTTTATAAATGGTCTTCTGTGCTCAGGGGTTAAGAAATAAAGCACAATGGCACTATTTAAAACCAAAAGAAGATTTGAGCTAATATGTGGAGTTTCCTGTACATATGGCCAACTAAATTGATCATATGCAATATGGGCATATAGAGAGTATAGATGTGTACCTACAAAGACAAAGATACTCCACCATGCGGTTTTGGCCAAAGCAAAGCCTGCCAAAGGGAAAAGCATCCAATATTCAAAAATTTTAATTGGGGACTCAATGCTTAAGATAATTCCGAAAACGGTCTCAAAAGAAAAGCCAGTAATAAACTTTAAATAAGCAGTCTTTAACAGTGGTTCCATTATCAAAAGTCCACTAAGAAGATAAAAAGCAAGCCCTCTTTTTTGGGTAGATATTTTTGTAATTTGCTTATCCAGGCCATTAAGTTTTACAAGCCTTCCAACAGAATCTTCAAAAAGCTCATCAATTAGGGCTCTTCTCACAACTTCAATATGCTCAATTTTATCGTACTGCTCCAAGATTTCATCATCACAAATTAAAATGGAAGGGGTTTTGTGGAGCATTAATACTTTAATAACTCTATCTACCTCTTCAGATATAAGATTAATTTCACTTAGATTGATCACAACTAGCTTTGGCCTTTCTTTTTCAAGTCTTGCCAGGCCTCTGTATATATCAGGCTCCAAGTTCCCGGCCGATATGCCTTCGATTGGACTGCCAATATATAGCTCAATCATTATGCCTCCTAAATGGAATGAATTTATTCAGGGAAGTTTTTATGGAATATATCTGAATTTTACCACAACTGCTCCTGAACTTAAAAAAAAAGGTGAAAAGTATTAAAAAACAAGGGTTTAGATTCCAAGTATTGAATCAGCAACCTTTATACCGTCCACGGCCGCTGAAGTTATACCACCCGCGTAGCCAGCTCCCTCACCGCATGGATAGAGTCCTTTATGCGAAGTGGATTCAAAACTTTTCCTGTCTCTCAAAATTGTAATTGGTGCAGAGGTCCGTGTTTCTGGAGCAATGAGAACTGCCTTTGCACTTGAGTATCCCTTCATCTTTCGGTCAAACTCTCTCAGTGCTTCATGTAAATGTTGAGACACAAACTTTGGAAGAATCTTTCTAATATCCGCCTTTACTAGCTTTGATGGACAAGAGGTTTTGGGAAGTTCATCTTCATTTAATTTTCCGGCCAAAAATTCTTCAACTGTCATGGCGGGAAGCTCTTTTCCAGAGCCAAGCTCCTTTGAAACTTGATATGCCTTCCTCTCAATTGATTCTTGAAACTCGAGACCCGCCAACGGATCTTTATCGCTAAAATCTCTGCCAGCTTTAACACTCACAACTAGAGCCGAATTTGACCAAGGGGAGTTTCTAGCAAAGTTGCTCATTCCATTAATTACAATTCCACCCTCGTCTGTTCCAGATGATAAAACATATCCACCAGGGCACATGCAGAAACTGTAAGTGCCCTTGTCTGTTTTTTGTTGGTGA
>PBFR01000023.1 GCA_002718735.1 Halobacteriovoraceae bacterium
ATGTTCTTGAAGAGGAGCCCTTTTGAAAACGATTAGTGGATTTTCGAAATTAAATAAAAATGAAAAAATAGAGTGGTTGTCACAACAACTTGGTGGAAGAGAAGGCGAGAGCTTTTTAAAAATAAAAGACTTTTGGCATGCGGATGAGCAGCTTCAAAAAGTTATGGATGATTTTAGTGAAAACACAGTCAGCAACTTCTACTTTCCCTTTGGCGTTGCTCCAAATTTTAGCGTAAATGATAAGATATACCATGTTCCAATGGTGATAGAAGAAAGCTCTGTTGTGGCCGCTGCCAGTAAAAGTGCAAAGTTTGGGCTCAAGCGTGGTGGTTTCAAGGCAAAAGTTGTTGATTCAACCAAGGCCGGTCAGGTTCATTTTATCTACAGAGGTGATAAGGAAAAGCTATTTTCTTTTTTCAATGTGAATAAAAGTAAGCTTAAAAACGCTGCATCGTCACTTGCGGCCAACATGGAAAAACGTGGCGGCGGAATCAAAGATATAGCTTTAAGAGATAGAACTTCAAGCTTGGAGAACTACTATCAATTGGATGTTAGTTTTGACACTTGCGATGCAATGGGTGCCAATTTTATCAACTCCATATTGGAAAAGTTTGCAGAAACCTTTCAAGACATGGCTGCTCAGCATAGCGCTTTTAATGAGTTCGAGCGTGATGTTCAAATCATTATGTCCATTCTTACCAATTACACACCAGACTGCAGGGTTATAGCAACGGTCGAGTGTCCAATAGAGGAGCTTGGTGAATTCTCCGGAGGAATGGGCCCAACTGAGTTTGCTGAAAAATTTGAAAGGGCCGTGCAAATCGCCAAGGTAGATGTGAATAGGGCCGTAACACACAATAAGGGAATCCTTAATGGGATTGACGCCGTTGTCCTTGCAACAGGAAATGACTTTAGAGCGGTGGAAGCTTGTGTTCACGCATATGCCGCAAGAGATGGACAATATAGAAGCCTATCGGATTGCACCGTAGACAATGGAATCTTTAAATTTGAATTAGATATACCTCTGGCCTTGGGCACTGTTGGCGGACTTACGTCCCTTCACCCAATGGCCAGAACATCTCTTGAGCTTCTAGGATCACCTGATGCAAAAGAGTTGATGATGATCACTGCATGTGTTGGGCTTGCTCAAAACTTTGGTGCTGTTAGATCTTTAGTTACAACAGGAATTCAGAAGGGACATATGAAAATGCACCTTCTAAATATTTTGAACCAACTAGAAGCAAGTGAAAGTCAAATTGCTGAGGCCAAAAAGAAATTTGAAGATCATGCAGTGTCTTTTGCTGCTGTAAGAGAGTTTTTAGAACAAAGCGCACCTGCGCGTTAAGAGGGAATTAGTCAATGAGAGAGCAGACCTATTATGGGCATGGTAAGTTGTTGTTAAGTGGAGAGTACTTTGTTTTGGACGGAGCAAAGTCATTGGCCTTACCATGCAAGCTTGGCCAAGTCATGAATGTAAAACACAGCAGAAGCAACAACCCCACATTGCACTGGAAAAGTTATGATCACGAAGGCAAGCTTTGGTTTGAGGCCAAATATGAGCTATGGCGCTTTAGAATTCTTACAGAGGAAAACCAGGCATCCATTGATCTCCAAAAAATTCTTCAACAAGCTAGGCATCAAAATATCCATTTTCTAAGAGACGAAGTAGACACACTCGTTGAAACAAGAGTTGAGTTTCCGCTAAATTGGGGCCTAGGATCAAGCTCAACTCTTATCTATAATATTGCTCAATGGGCCTATATATCTCCATTTGAACTACTTGCAAAAACATTTGGCGGTTCAGGATATGATATTGCCTGTGCTCAGAGCATGGGCCCAATTATTTATTCTAATCTTGGTGGAACCCCCTCTTGGCAAAGTGTAAACTTTAGTCCTCTTTTTAAAGATAAGCTTTATTTCGTTCATCTCAACCAAAAGCAAAACTCTAGAAGAGAAGTTGAGAGATACCAATCATTAGAGCTTGAAGACAAGCGATCACTCATCAAGCAAATCAACTCTCTGACACTTGGTATGAGTGAGGCACTAGATCTTCAAGAGTTTGAGGCCTATATCTTTGAACACGAAAATCTACTGTCCCATTCTTTGGACATGCCAAGGGTAAAAGATCTGCACTTTCAAGATTACTGGGGAGCTATAAAGTCTTTGGGCGCTTGGGGTGGAGACTTCGCGTTGGCAACATCAGATAAAGGTATTGATAAGACTCGTGAGTACTTTGCTTCTAAAGGTTTTGAAACTGTTCTTGGCTATGATGAAATTATTTGTAGTAATCCCTTGAGTGGCACTGAAACTCTTTCCCAACTTAATGAGCGTCTAAATGAAGCAGAAGTTTAATAAAGGTTATGTCGAATGCATTGCACCCTCAAATATTGCACTTGTTAAATACTGGGGAAAAAAACAAACCCAAATACCCTTAAATGCTTCAATCAGCTTTTCCTTAAGTGCCTGTCAAACAAAGACCAAGGCCGAGTTTTCATTTGGTCAAGGGGAGAGGAACATCAATTTTTTCTTTCATGGAGAGAAAACACCATCGTTTATTCCAAAGATTGAAACCTTTATTACTAGAGTAGAAAAACTCTACCCGTGGTTAAGTGAAGTCGAAGAACTTACTCTAAAGAGCGAAAACTCCTTTCCACACTCTTCGGGAATCGCTTCATCTGCAAGTGCTTTTGCTGCACTTGCGTATTGCTTTGAAGTCACTAGCTGCAAACTTGAAGGCCATGAGTTTAACCACTCACGAGCAAGCGAGGCTGCTAGACTTGGTTCTGGGAGTGCATGTCGAAGTGTTTTTGGAAACTATAATTTGTGGGGTGAGTTAAGTACTACCAATGGCAACAATAGCTGCTCCCAAGAGCTAAACAATATTCACAAGAATTTTCGTAATGTTCGAGATGCAATCTGTATTGCAAGCTCTGGAGAAAAAAGTGTAGGAAGCACCGCAGGCCATGCTCTTATGAATGGACATGTTTATGGAGAGCAGCGAATTGAGCAAGCACAGCAAAACTGCACCTCGCTTTTAAATTACCTTGAAAAAGGGGATCTTTGGAAGGCAGGGGAAATCATAGAGGAAGAGGCCTTAAGTCTTCACGCCCTAATGATGAGCTCAAGGCCATCATTTATTTTGATGAAGCCAAATACCTTAAAGATGATTGAAATTGTTCGAAACTTTCGACAAACCCAAAATATACCTGTATTTTTCACCCTCGACGCAGGCCCTAACCCCCACATCATTTATTTTGAAGAGGGAGCAAGTCTGGTTGAGTCCAAGCTTTTAGAGGAACTTAGGCCTCACTGTGAGCAGGGACGCATTATCATGGACTCGGTAGGTGCCGGGCCAAAAGTGTTGGAGTCCTTTTTTGAATAGGTTTTGTGGGAAAGTTTTATTATTCGGTGAGTATTCCGTTGTCAAAGGTGGCAATGGCCTTGCTCTGCCATTCTTTAAATACAGTGGAAATCTTGAAAAGAACTGTGAAAGTGTCGATGCCAGACTGGAAGACTTCGCAAAGTTTTTGCAAAATTCAAGTATTCTAAATGACACTCTTAATATAGAGGCCTTTCTTGAAGATGTTCAGGATGGATTGAGATTTATAAGCGACATACCCCAGGGTTCTGGGGTGGGAAGCTCAGGAGCATTATGTGCTGCTATTTACTCCACATATCATAGAGAAAAAACTCTTGAGACTATTCAAAAGTCTTCGGACATGTCAAAAGTAAAAGATCACATGTCTTTGATGGAATCCTTTTATCATGGATCCTCCTCCGGATTAGACCCATTGATTTCTCTGGCACAAAGGCCGGCCCTAGTAAAAAATCGAAACAATATTGAATTTGTAGACTTTAATAAAAAACCAGAACTCAACCTCTACTTGTACAACACTGGGGTAAGTCGTCACACCTCACCACTTGTGCATGAATTTTTAAAAAAATGCGAAGAGCCTTCTTACGAGAAGAAAACCCAGGAATTCATTGAGATATCAAACCAGTTGATACTTTCATGCATGACAGGCAACTATCAAGACTTTGATGATCTGTTTTATAGACTGAGCAAGTGGCAATACTTGAATTTTAGACCAATGATATGCCCCTCTGTGGAAGAGCTTTGGCTTGAAGGCCTTGAGTCTAAGGAATTTTATCTTAAATTGTGTGGAGCAGGTGGCGGCGGCCATTATATTGTCTATGAAAGGATCCCTGGAGAAGCCCGCTTCTCCAAGGCGTGTAAAGTTCAATTCTAATTATTGACGTGGCTCCTTGCCTTTATTTTCAGAGTCTTTAACAATGCTAAGCTTTACAGTGTGGGACATGCTTTTTCCTTCCATGAAGGAGTTGTCTTCCTCTTTCCAGTCCTCACTTATCATTGCTGCTTCTGAAACCCTTCTTTCATACTTTGTTGCACGCTCAAACTCAAGTCTAGCATGCTCCAATAGGCCAAGCTTAGTCTGAATTCTCTGAACAGGAGCACAATGTGCGACTGATTGAAGTATGTCTAGTACACACTCATCTCGGTTTTCAGAACTATATTGTTCGCTAATGAAGCCGCTCATTAAAAGTTGAGAAGAGGATATCTCTTTACCTGTTAGGGTCCAGTTTCTTGCCATGGCCTGACCGACGATTACACTCAAAAAGCCAATTCCTCCAGAGGAAGGTGTTAGGCCAACTCTGTTGTGATTAAAGGCAATAGAGGTGGTTTCGTTAGATATTCTAATGTCTGCTCCAAGAGCAAGTTCGCTAGCAAGATCAAAGCACCCATGTCCCAGGTCCATAATTATAGTCTGAGGCAAGTGGTACATTGCATGAACTATGGTTTGGAGTTTTTTGGACATTTTCTCTAGCTTGCTTGCACTCATTTGAGGAAGCTTTTCCTTATCGATGCCTTCAGAGAAAAAATCGTTTGAGCTGGAGATGAAAATGGACTTAATCTCAACCTTGGCGCTTGCCCAAGCAAGGATTGACTCCAGTTCAAAGAGAGTTTCCAGTGTAATAAACTGACAATTCTCTTTAAAAGAAATGTTTAAGGTTCTTGTTGGGCGTGATAGCGCCACCTTTAATGTGCTGTAACTAAATAACTCGTTCATTACCCCTTCCTTGGTTTAATGAGTTTGCGTCCTGCTAATAATATTCTTGAATGTCAGGCGCTTAAAGTCAAACGTCTAAAAAACTTTATAACAGCTGCTAGAATTATTGGTAACTTAGAGAGGAGAGACTGTTCTTTTTGGTAGGGTTTTTCTGACTTGAATTGTCCCTCGGAATATGGCCTGAAATCGTGAACTTTTAGATAAATTGACTGTCCTGAGGCTAAGCAAGCACCTCCATAATGGGTTAGAGCCACACAAAGATGGAGTTGAGGGGCAGGGTATCCAATCTCTCTCTATACGTTTTGAGGGGAATTTCACTAAAGCAAAGGCTGATCATTACCTTGCCAGTCTTTAGGCTTCACACCTAATATATAGTGTTTTTTTTAGTCTGAGCTTTAGTACCCAGACTTCGTTTATTTTTCTGGTGGTTTTTACCAGAAAGTACTGAGTTTTTCGCACAAGACATTTTTATACCGTTTATCACCTAAAAAGTTTTCTTCTTCAACTTCTGTCATGCACTCTTCTGTGTATTTTGTTACTTTTCCATCACTATCATCTAATATTCCATCGTTAAACTCCCAAGTGTAGTATAAAGTTCCATTGAGAATTGGCCCTGGCATTCCTGAATCGTTAATTTTAATATTGATATTAAAAGGATCATTAGTGAACTCTGCAAAAGTAACTGCCATTTCAAAGCAGTCTTTTGCATCAATTGCACTTAAAGGCCTATATTCACTTTCTAACTTGTCTTTTCCATATAGGGGATGTTTAACACCATAATAAGATTTAATATAACAATTACTTTCACTGGAATTTGCTATAGCAAAATTTGATGTGACAATTATTCCTATTAATAAAAAAATCTTCATATTTATTCCTGCTCAAAGTAATGGTTATTAATCCAGTCTTGTTCACATTATCCCAGCTTTAAAGATCAGAAGATATAAGCTTGGAATATGTTTCATGGGGGTGTTGGATTTCTAACAGTGCCCACTTTTTGCCTTCAAAACGAAAGTGTATGGTACGGGAAACTACTTTTTGGCATATTTTGTTGGCGTGTATTCATTAAGGCCATTTAAAAAGATTATTAATTCGAGAATCGTTCAACATTTTCACAGTCACGTTGATAGCTGAGAAGGCGGAGGTTTTTATCTATTCTTTTTGGGGGAAAAGCCTTTCGTATAGGGATCAAAACTATGACAAGTTTAAAGTTAAGGTCAAGAGCCTGGATGAAGAAGTTGAAGAGGGTGAGTTGGTGTTAAATGAAGTAAGTCTAGAGGCACGCAAGTTGGGCGGGGAGACCTTGGCATGAAGTGCGAGAACATTAAGTCATGAAAGCTTTAAGGTTTTAGGAAGTTCCATAATGATGACCACTTAAGCTTTTAGAAAATTTAATTGAATAAAATGTTTAGATTGTAATTATTGGGGCCTAGAGCAGGCCCCTTTTAATGCTCGCCCGTTAGGGGCGAAAGCGAATTTTTAAGCTTTTCCGTGTTCTTCCAAGTATCTTTCTGCGCGAATCGCGGCCATACAGCCTGATCCAGCAGCACTGATTGCTTGTCTGTAGTAGGAGTCTTGAACGTCTCCACAAGCGAATACACCTGGAATGTTAGTGTCTGGGTGCCCACCGTTTGTTTCTATGAAGCCGTGATCGTCAGTCTTAATCTGACCGTCTAGGAACTTAGTATTTGGAGTGTGACCAATACCCATGAATAGGCCATCGGTTTTTCTCTCAGACTTCTCACCAGTTTTAGTATTAACTACTCTTATACCTGTAACGCCTGTTTCATCGTGAAGAATTTCTTCAACTTCTGTATTCCAAACAAATTCAATCTTAGGATTGTTGAAAGCTCTCTCTTGCATAGCTTTAGAAGCTCTCAGCTCGTCTCTTCTATGAATTACGTGAACCATAGAGGCAAACTTTGTAAGAAATGTTGCTTCTTCCATTGCAGTGTCGCCACCGCCAACAACGTGAACAACTTTGTCTCTGTAAAAGAAACCATCACATGTTGCACATGCAGAAACACCTTTTCCAATTAGCTCCATCTCATTTGCAAGACCGAGGTACTTGGCACTTGCACCTGTGGAAATAATTACAGTTTGTGCTTCAACCATATGGCCATTGGCACAAGTGACCATGAACGGTCTTTTTGATAGATCAACTTTTTCAACCATAGTTGCCAAGTAGTCAGTTCCAAATCTTTTGGCCTGCTCTTTCATCTTGTGCATTAGATCTGGCCCCATGACGCCTTCAGGAAAGCCTGGAAAGTTTTCAACATCAGTGGTTGTAGTTAATTGACCACCAGGTTCCTGGCCTTCAATTACCAACGGTTTTAAGTCTGCTCTAGAAGCATATAAGGCCGCAGTATATCCTGCAGGGCCTGAGCCAATTATGACTACATCTCTTTTTTCTGGTTGCATGTTTCTACCTTTTATTCTTCTTCAACACCTAGCATTTTTTTAATGTCAGCTGGGCGGTCATCTTTTTCAGGGTTCATCTCGTAATAGGCCTTAACACTAATAAGGTCATCAGGATTTGGAGCCTTGGCGGTAACAGTATATTGCTCACCAGTCATGGCACATTCATATTTATAAAATTTCTTTTCTTTTCTTCTCTTGGCCACTTTGCCTCCTCAATAAAATTAGATGGTTATTTATAAATGAATTCTTGCGTCTAATCAAGGTTCTTTGATACCATACCTGTATAAGTCGGTATCCAAATCCGCATGTCAAGGCCCAAGGAGGATCGTTTTGACGCGTCTAGTAGTCATATTTGCCATTGCTATGCAATCCATTGCCATGTCTATGGACTATAGCGTCAAGATTAATCAAGTTTCAAGCTCCGGAAAAACAATAGTTTTAAATAAAGGAAGTAATGATCAAATCAATACTGATGATTATGGTGTGCTTCTCAAAGAGTTTTTTCAGACCGACAAAAAAACTGGAGCAAAGTATCGAGTTTTTAAACCTGTAGCGAAAATTAAAGCGATCAGGACCTTAAGCGACATTTCTATTTGGATCGCTTTCCGCTCTTTTCTCCCCGAGGAGCTGTATAAGGATCGAAAGCTTATTTTGTTATCAGAGTCTGAGCTGCTTCAGGGAAGGAGTAGATTGAAGGTTGATAGAAGAAGTATCGTTTCCAAAGAAGGTGAAATCAAACAAAACCTAAGAAAAAGTCTAAAAGGGGATGGAGAGTACCTTGCGAACAAGGTTGATGATTACCAAGTTGCTCTAACTCTTGAAAAAAATAAAAAACATCATGACTCGGATGCGACACTATTAGATCTTGAGAAGTGGGAAGAAGACAGTTTTCAAAATAGTCTTTACCGCAGAAGTATCTATGAGAGCCCACATGCCGAGGAGTTCAGAGATAGGCAGCGAGTTCAAACATTTGAAAAAATGGTGGTCTCCTTTGTTAAAAAGCACTCCGACAAGAACTTTTCTAAAAAGGCTCTTTATGCTGAACAGAAACGTGATGAGCTCATTCCTGAATTTCAAGCTCGAACCCTAAGGTCCTCAGTCTATGACCAAAGTGAGTATGAAAAAGAATTAAGAGTTAAAAGAAATGAGGAACTAAGGCAGGACCTGCTCAGTCAAGGGGAAGACTGGTCTGATGGTTATTCTGATGAGGAACTCTCAAGGCTTGTCCAAAAAATTGGAGTTGCCAGTGAAATGGAAAGAAGAAGATCTATTACGACCAATCAGTTTGACTTTCAGGCCTTTGCTTCAATAGGTGTAAACCTTTTAGATAATGAAAATACAGCAGATCAGGTCAACACCCAAGATGGAAAATATGACGTCGAGGGAGCTTTGGAATGGTTCTTTTTAAAGCAAAACGAACAAACATCGAGATTTGCGCTGGAACTATCAGCTAGGATGTCCAAAGACTCGCTAAGCACTGGGGGATTCAATGCCACAAGCACAGAGTATTCCAGTGCTATTCACCTTAATTGGTATCCCTTTCTTCCACCAACCACGGTGGGGGACAATATTGTATATGTAGGCGGCTTTTTCAGGTATGGATGGGCAAGGAGAGAAATACCCAGTCTTAATGAGCAAGGTGATTATCAAATATTATCCTTCCCTGGCCTAAGGGTAGGTATCAAATATAACTTTCCAAGTGGGTATGGCGCTCGCGTAAATGCTTCATTTGAAAATATACAAAGTGATCGTTTGGAAAAAAATGAAGACGGTGGAGAACTTCCCGATAGGGTAAGCCATCTTGACGGAAAAGTTTCAATTGGACTTAGTCGGTTTTTTTAGCTTAAACTATCTATATGAAAAGTTTAAAGATTATAATTGCTTGCCTATTTATTTCATCCTCCTATGCATTGGAGATCGATGAAAAATTAACTCTAAGAATAGTAAAGACTTCAGATACTAAAAAAACAGTTCTGATCAACAGAGGTCAGGAAGATGGCCTTGCAAAAGGGGATCACGCTAAGTTTTATTTAAGTGTGGGGGTTGTCGCACGAGGGGTTGTTATAAAGGTTTCCCCAACTCGTTCTGTTTGGGCCTTATACCGTCTTGTAAACGCTGATTATATTAAAGATGATCAAGTGATGAAGCTTAAAGTTACTGCTCCAGTAAAAATCACCAAGGATGAGTCTCGAGACCTTGTTGGAGACGATGTGCCTAGCAGAGTTTCTAAGGATCCAAGAGACCTTGGTATTCCCCTTGCCTCAGGAGCAGAAGATATGGAGCTTGAAAGAGAGCTTTCTGATGGAGCAGGACCTGTTTTTGTTGAAGCACCAATTCAGGGAAGAGACTTAACTGGCTCGAGTTTTGAGGCATTTGGCAGTTTCTACTACGATAGCCAATCATCTACGGTAACTGGGAACAATGGAGCTGAATTCTCTGGCACGGATATGACTATGATTCTTGATGCTGGCCTAGAGTACTTTTTTGACACTCAAAGCAGGTGGCTTTCAAGAATATCGCTGCTTGGTGCATTTAGAATGCTCAGTGCAAGTACTTTGGCCTACGAAGGGACTGAGGTTCAAGAAAGTGGCACTCTTTTTGGCCTTGGGACAAATGTTTACCCATTAGTGAGACCAAATGTTACCAATCGAATTATTCCATTTGGTCAATTTATGTACTTCACTGGAAGTGTTAAATCTAACTACAGTATTCAAAACCCCTCTACGGCCACCGTGGGGAATCAAGAGTTATCTGCAGGTGTTACTATGATCTCATTTGCAGGAGGTGCAAAATATCTGTTCCAAAACGGCTTTGGAGTAAGTGCTAAACTGGAGTACCAAAGCAGGGTAGATTCATATAATGCCGACGCTTCTAGTGTTACGTGGGATAAGAAGTCATCTGGCCCTAAAGTTTTGAGCTCGTTCAGTTATCGCTTCTAAAGTCATTGATCATTTGCTCTATCTGGGAGTTGCTTAGCTGTAACTCATCAGGATAGAGCAAGGATAATCTTCTCTTTATTACATCCTCACTTGTCTTAGGGAACTCTTCAGAGATTATTTTTTTTACCTCTTCTTCGGTTATTTTGCTCTCTCTAGGATACATGCCAATTACTGACTTTTTCTTAAGAGGAGCTAAGCTTAAGTCCCTTTTAAATGGCCTTCCCTGATCTTTGAACATTCTCTTAACCACGTCCTCGGCCATGACTCTAAAGGTTGTGTACTTACCCCCAACAACAACATACATATTTTTTTCAGGAGAAAAAACTTTGTGTTGTCTGGAAACTTTTCCGCGCTCCTTACTGCCTTCCGCTACAAGAGGTCTAACACCAGCAAAGGTAGAGAGAATGGAGTCTTTCCCAACACCTGAGTTAGGAAAGTATTGGTTTAACACATCAATTAAATATTTTATCTCTTCCTCTGATGCCTGGATGTTAAATATGTCCGAATTTGGATCCAATGCTTTTTCAGTGGTGCCAACCAAGATAGCGTCACGCTGAGGAATTACAAATATAACTCTATTGTCTTTAGTCTGCAGAACCATAGGGTGGCCTAGTTCAAGACTTCCTTTGCTTAACCAAATATGGCTTCCTTTAGAAAGGATCATCTTTGGCTCCCACTTTACTTCAAGCTTCTTTAGTAACTGGTCAGTAAAAGGACCTGTGGCAAAAATCAAGTTTCTTGAGTAATAAGTCTCTTCCTTGTTGTTTAAAGTTCTTAGGACTTTAATCTTCCAAAGCTCACCCTCTTTTTCCACACTTTCCACCTCAGCGTAGTTAATAGCACTTGAGTATGG
This sequence comes from Halobacteriovoraceae bacterium, assembly GCA_002718735.1. The sequence continues at coordinate 11,304 of PBFR01000023.1, forward strand.
ACCTATAGAATCGTAAATGCACTCAAGAGCAAGCTTGCTGTCCTCAACAACCGCATCGCTATAAACCCCAGCTCCCCTTAGGTTTTTGGAGTTTAATTGGGGTAAGTCTTTAAGCGTTTGCTTTGCATTTAGAACACGTCTCTTAGGGTTTTTAAATAGCGATAAAAGGTCATAGAGAAAAAGCCCAATTCTTACGAAAAAAAGCGGCCATTTTGATTCTTTATAAACAGGAATATAAAACATTTCCTGCTTCGTTAGGTGAGGTGCAAGCTCTGTCCAAGTTTTCTTCTCCTTCAAGGCCTCTCTAACCAGAGCGAAATCAAAGTTCTCCAAATAACGGATTCCACCATGAAGCATTTTACTGCTCGATTGACTAGTTTGGGAGGAGAAGTCTCCTTTTTCTATGAGGAGTGTGTCTTCTTTGCGAAGGCTTAGTTCTCGTAAAACTCCGGCCCCTACAATTCCGCCACCAATAATAATATTTTCGTGTGTGTTTTTTATCTTTTGTTTATCCATACCACCGAGCCTGAGCAGGTTAATTGATATTGTTCCCGGCCGCTAGGCCCTTGAGCTGCTCCAATTGGTGTCACATGTAAGCTAACTCCAACTATAGCATTTCCCTTTAGTTGTACTGCCTGGTGTTTTAGTTTTCCAACTAGTTCCGATTGAATATCATTGATTGAAATTACTTTGTTCTTGGTTTTGTGAATAACAGTTTCTTGCTGTAGAAAGTCTTCAGGCGGAGTAGAGGTGGAGGCCAGAAGGTTCTCTCTCTCCACTTGCACAACCCTTTGCCTGTCTTGTTGATAGTCGGGAAGTCTCGCTATTAGTTGATCCTCTAATTGTGATGAGGATGTGAGCGTGTCATTGTCTATCACAGCACTTTCAGAAACAATGCCCAGATACTCTAAGATGTCGTGACCTTCCAAGTATGGAGTGGTTGACGCTAGAATATCCTCAGGTGAAGTCTCATCTTTTTTTAAGTCATAGTGGTGAGAGCGGGAATTGTATACTGAGTACTTGCTTACAATTCCACGATCTTCGGACTCGTATTCCTTAGGAGGATTTATTTCTTCTGTGAGTCCCATGAGAATATTAATGTCAAACCTTCTAAGCTTGTGGCAAACTAAAATTGCACTGTATTCACCAAGTCTAGGAATGAGAAGATTAGACCTATTAAGGCTTTCTATTGTTCTCTTTTCATCTTGTTCATCTTTGATAATTTGAAACTCTTTTAAAAGTTGTACTATATCTTCGATGTCTTCTTGGTACTTAACATCCTTAATGACTATTGAAAAAGGTGGATTGCCTTCTGTTGCAAGGTTTCCATAGGAGATGCTTTTAGCAAACTGTTTAATATCTTCCAAGTCTTCCTGGGCTGGAGAGTCAGAGATGGGCTCTTCTTTTAAAAAAGTTCGAGCCGGTAATTCTGTTGAAGTTTCGGCTGAAAGGTTTAAAATAACATCTACAATATCTTCTTCGGACTCCTTAGCTTCTTGTTGAGAAACTGGAAAATCTGTACCAAGGTCTAGATCGCTGGTTGGAGAATCCTCAATAAGTTCTTGCTCAAATGAATCATCTTTAAGCTCGTCATGAGTCTCGGAGAATTCATCCACATCTGTATTTAGATTAAGTTTATCGTCTGGGAAGTTATCCTGCTGAGTTGAAAAATCATCTTCATTGCTTGAAAAGTCATCTTCATCATTCAAAAATTCGTCATTGGATGTAGGGAAGTCCTGATGGTCAAAGTCTGGCCCATCAAAAGAGGATTCATCTAGATCTTGTTGATTGTTGTCAAAACTGGTGTCATCGGTAGGTTGGTCAAAGTCAGAGTCGAAGCTTGAGTCTTCAAAGTCTGATGAAAACTCAGGAGATTCATCTTCTTGGTAGTCTTCATCCGGTATGTCTGGGAGGTCATTTTCCATCGCTTCAAAGTCAGTTTCTTCTTCAATGGAGCTGGTTGAGAAGTTTTGAGTAAACTCTGGCGGCAGTTCAATGTTTGGATCGGTCTTGGCATCCATTAGGTCGAAGTCATCAACTCCGTCGAAGGACTCAAGTCCGTCCATTGATTCATCTTCATCATGCAAATACTCGGACAAGTCTTCTATTCTTGTTAGGTCAGACTTGTCCTCGTTTTTTTTGTTGTCACTCAAGCCTTAAGCTCCATGGCAATGCTTAAACTTCTTGCCTGATCCACATGGACAAGCGTCGTTTCTGCCAACTTTTACATTTCCTCTTTGAACAGGTGCTTCATCTTGCTTTTGCTGAGCTTCCTGGGCCCTTTTATGTGCTTCAAGCTGGGCTTCCAGCATTGCCTGTTGCTGCTTTTTAATCTCTTCGATTTCCTCTGGAGTATAAAGTCTTACATTGAACACTCTCTCAACAACTGTTCTTCTGACAGTTTCCTTCATTTGCTCATATAAGCTAAAAGATTCTCTCTTGTACTCGACCAAAGGATCTTTTTGTCCGTGCGCTCTAAGGTTAATTCCTTCCTTTAACTGGTCCATGTTTAGGAGGTGGTCCTTCCAAAGTTGATCAAAGGTGCCTAAAAGAATCTCACGCATTGTAAGCTTGACTTGTTCTTTGTCATATTGGGAGAACTTTACTTCAAGTCTCTCTTTAGCCTTTGCCACAAAGTAATCTTCAAGTTGGCTATTGTACTTATCTGAGCACTCCTGGACCGTTAAAGTTTCCTCGGAGTTAAAGATCTGTTGGAAGGCCTTGTTAATGTCTTCCCAGTTCCATTCGTTTAATGGAAGCTTTTTATCAGGTCTAAACGCAGCAACAAGTTGATCTGCAACGTCTAAAATCATCTCGTTAATTAATTCTTGATTGCCTTCATCGTTTAGAATCTCTCTTCTTAATCGGTAGATGACCTTTCTCTGTTCATTCATAACATTGTCAAAATCAAGAAGGTGCTTTCTGATGTCAAAGTTATGGGTTTCAACACGCTTTTGTGCTTTGGCAATCGCATTCGAGATCATTTTGTGTTCGATAGGCTCATCTTCTTTTAGGCCCATTCTAGTCATAAGGCCTTTGATTTTGTCTGAACCAAAGATTCTCATTAGATCGTCTTCAAGTGAAAGGAAGAACTTTGATGCACCAGGGTCTCCCTGTCTACCGGAACGTCCACGAAGCTGGTTGTCGATTCTTCTAGACTCGTGTCTTTCTGTCCCGATGATGTATAGGCCACCGGCCGCCTTCGTTTCTGGAGTTAATTTGATGTCGGTACCACGGCCTGCCATGTTTGTTGCAATGGTGATTGCACCAGGTTGACCTGCATTTGCTACAATGTCGGCTTCTCTTGCGTGTTGTTTTGCATTAAGTACTTCATGCTTAAGCCCTGCCTGAGTTAGGTACTTTGAAAGAATCTCAGAGGACTCGATTGCAACAGTACCAACAAGTACGGGTTGCTTTCTCTCTGCACACTCTTTTATCAACTCTGCCACGGCCTTGTACTTGGCCGCCTTGGTGGCATAGATAACATCGGCGTGATCTTTTCTGGCAATTGGAAGATTTGTTGGTACAACAACTACTTCCAAATTGTAGATTTTTCCAAATTCCTCGGCCTCAGTATCTGCGGTACCTGTCATACCAGCAAGTCTATTGTAGAGTTTAAAATAGTTTTGAAAGGTGATCGAAGCAAGAGTTTGGTTCTCATTCTTGATTTGAACGCCTTCTTTTGCTTCTATTGCCTGATGTAGGCCATCAGACCAACGCGAGCCTTCTTTTAGTCTTCCAGTAAATTCGTCAACGATAATAACTTTTCCATCTTTAACTACATACTCTTTGTCAATTGTGAATAAAGTATGTGCTCTTAGGGATTGATTTACGTGGTGAAGAATTTCAATATTCTGAACATCAAATAGGTTGCCAACGCTTAACAACTCCTGAACCTTATTGACGCCTTCATCTGTTAAAACTGCAGAGTGGGACTTTTCCTCAACCGTGTAGTGTGTTTCCTTTTCAAGCATTGGAATGATCTTGTCTACCTTAAGGTATAGCTGGGTATTTCCTTCACTTGGTCCTGAGATGAGAAGGGGAGTCCTTGCCTCGTCAATTAGGATGGAGTCAACCTCATCGACGATACAGAAGTTATGCTCTCTTTGAACGTAATCATCAAGATCAAACTTCATATTGTCTCTCAGATAATCGAATGCAAATTCGTTATTAGTTCCATAAGTTATATCGGCTTTATAGGCCTCTTTTCTATCTTCATCATCCATGTCGTGAACAATGCAGCCAACTGTTAGACCCATCCATTTATAAAGAACGCCCATTTCCTCAGCATCCCTTTGAGCAAGATAGTCGTTAACTGTTACTAGGTGGGCGCCTTTGCCTTCCAGTCCATGTAGGTACATAGGTAGAGCTGCTGTTAGGGTCTTACCTTCACCAGTCTTCATCTCTGCAATCTTTCCTTCACTTAAAACAATGCCACCCATGACTTGGACGTCATATGGTCTCATTTTAAGTACACGCTTACTTGCCTCTCTCATCGTGGCGAATGCCTCAGGGAGAATGTCATTAAGAGTTGCACCGTTTTTAAGTTGCTCTCTAAACTTTGGTGTCTGCGCTTGAAGCTCTTCATCACTCAATTTTTGAATTTCTCCTTCCAAGGAGTTAATTCTTTCAAGCAAAGGTCTAAGTTCTTTGATGTCCCGATCTTGCTTGGTTCCAAAAAATTTCTTCATTACACTGTTTAACATTCTTAACCTCTAGCGCTATTTAAATTTACTCAAGTACAAAATAAAGGGGGTCCACAGCAATTCCGTTTACTCGAACCTCATAATGCAAGTGCGGCCCGGTGGAGTAACCAGTACTTCCCACCTTTGCGATAATCTTTCCTCGCTTAACCTTTTGGCCATTTTGTGCAAGTACCTTCTGGGCATGGGCGTAGATTGTTTCAATGCCGTAGCCGTGGTCTATTTGAACAAAGTTTCCAAAGCCGGGTTTATGGCCGGCAAATGTGATTACACCATCAGCGGGAGCCACGATAGGTGTGCCAAAAGGAGCCCCAACGTCGAGACCTTCATGCATTTTTACTTTTCCTGCATATGGAGAGACTCTATGTCCAAAATAAGATGTGATCCAACCTACTGAAGGAAGTATCGTCGGAGTGGATCTTAATATTGAATTTTTATCCAATAAATATTGGTCTAACTCATGTATATTGGTTTCAAGTTGAGAGACAACATTCTTAATCTTCCCAAATTTGAAATCAAATTTTGCATATTCACTCGATAGGGTGAAACTCTTCTTGATTAGGTCTGACCATTGTCTTGTGATCTTGTATTGCTTGCTAAAGCCCAAGTTTGCGGCAATCTTTTTGTCATAAAGTGACTTTAGTTCAATGTATTGAGGGGAGGACTCGACCTCGTCAAATTTAAGGTCCAAATCTAGCTTGGGATCAACGCTTGTTTGGTCGTTGTCTATGTTTCGGCCCATCGATGAGGAGTGATCATCCATCATTTCCATTCCTTCATTTCCTTCAACAATAGGAATGGTCTTCTCTGCGTCATCAAGGCCTGTAATGATTCTAAGTTTTTTCTCGAATGTATGAACCCTCTCCAGGTCTTCGCCCAGGGAGTTGATCTTCATTTGAAACAATTGGATTTGTTCCCTTAGCTGACGGTTTTCCAAAGTAAGATGTTTGTTTTCATGAATTTGTCCGATAACTTTCCAGTAATCGTAAAGTAAAATCCCTACTAGAATTGAAAGCAATACAAGCACAATAGAAAACGATCTGAAGAGTAGTCCAGGTATCTTGAAAGACTTAACTCCTTTCTCTTTTTCAGGAATGATCATCAAAGTATAATGCTTGTCCAAGGCAAAGCTCCAAATTGCAGTTAATTCAACTTGTTAAGTACGACATATTTTAAATCCGAGGAGTTGATAAAGCAAACAAGAAAAATCTAGTCGTTAGGGCCTATCCCATTATTTTGCCAGTGCAATTATGGCCGAAATATTGTCCTGCCCACCATTTTCATTGGCCTGGTCTATTAAAGCTTGAACAGTTTGGTCAAGTGTAGATTGATCTGCCAGCGCTGGTTCAGGTATATGCTTGTTCACCAGATGCAGAATGTCCTCATCTGATACTTTGCCATGAAGACCATCAGAGCAAATCAAGAATAAATCATTGCGGGCCACCTTATACTGGTAGACATCAACAATTAGTTCTGGTTCATAACCAACTGTCCTTATGAGTACATTTTTCTGTGGATCGGCCTTTGCCCCCTCGCGATCGTAGAGCCCCATGGTCAATTTCTCCTGAACTAAGGAGTGGTCGCGAGTAAGTTGATAAATTTTATTTTTACTTATTAGGTAGGTTCTAGAATCACCAACATTAGCAATATTGACATTTGGACCATCAAAGTAAATAGCCGAAATTGTAGTTCCCATCCCTTTGAGTTCTTCATGTTGCAAGCTGTGGTCATAAATTGACTGATTCACATGGATAATACTTTCTTTTAAAAGGTCTTTGGCCCTAAGGGTGTCCACATTGTTTTCAATGAAGTCAGGGAGTAGTTTAACGGACATTTGTGAGGCTATGTCACCACCATTATGTCCACCCATTCCGTCCGCTACCACAAAAAAGTGCCTCTTTGCATACAGGCAAATTGAATCTTGGTTGCTTTTTCGTTTTTGTCCAATGTCAGTGGCACCTGAAGCAATGATGGCCAATTCCAAACTCCTGTTATTCGTTTTTTTATTACAACATTATAACCCTTTACGGCATTTGATCAAAAATAGTTAGATTTTTAAATATTAAAGTCTGAGTGGAATGCTCCGACAAGCGTCGGGAATCTTTGTTTTTACTTTGAAATGAACTCTCTTTTGAGGGTACAATAAAATAGAAGCCTATTTAAGAAGCAACACTTTGGAGGTACTTATGAGCGGCATTGATATTAAGGAGTTTATTGAAGAGAATTACTCTAAAGAAGATTTTTCTCATCTTCATTGGAGCGGTACTTTCCAAGAGTACGTGGATCTTGTGCAGAAAAACCCTCACATCTCCCGAAACGCGTTTCAAAGAGTTCATGACATGATCATGTCTTATGGGACTTCAACTTATACTGAGTATAAAAAAGAAATTACTCGTTATCATTTCTTCGACGATCCGATGGAGAATGGTAAGGATGCTATTTTTGGAATCGATGTTCACTTAATGAAACTAGTGAACTTCTTCAAATCGGCTGCTCAGGGATACGGTACTGAAAAAAGAGTTTTACTTTTGCACGGGCCAGTTGGTTCAGCAAAGTCTTCCATTTCCAGACTACTAAAGAAGGGTCTTGAACTTTACTCCAAAACAGATGAAGGTGCTCTTTATACTTATGAATGGGTCGATGATGTCGAGTCAGATATTCTTGGCGGAAGTAAAAAGTTTCCTTCTCCAATGCATGAAGAGCCTCTAAAGCTAATTCCAACAGAAGTTAGGGCAAAATTTCTAGATGAGTTGAATCAAAACTCTGACGGGAAATACAAAATTAAAATTAAAGGCAACGTTAACCCTGCCTGTCGATTCATTTTGTCAGAGTATATGCTTAAGTATGATGGCGATTGGAACGAAGTGATGAAGCACATTCGTGTACACAGATTAATTCTTTCTGAAAAAGATAGAATTGGGATCGGCACTTTCCAACCAAAAGACGAAAAAAACCAAGACTCAACTGAACTTACAGGTGATATTAACTACAGAAAGATTGCGCTATATGGATCCGATTCCGATCCAAGGGCATTTAACTTTGATGGAGAGTTCAATATTGCCAATAGAGGTATTGTTGAGTTTATAGAGATGCTCAAACTCGATGTGGCATTTCTTTATGACTTACTTGGAGCCTCCCAAGAGCAGTCAATTAAGCCAAAAAAGTTTTCTCAAACTGACATTGATGAAGTTATCTTGGGACACACCAATGAGCCCGAGTTTAGAAAGCTTCAATCAAATGAGTTTATGGAAGCTCTAAGAGATAGAACTGTAAAGATTGATGTTCCTTATATCACCAGGCTGGATCAAGAAATTAAGATCTATGAGAAAGATTTTAACTCTGAAAGAATCCCACACATGCACATTGCACCACATTCATTGGATATGGCCAGTATGTGGGCAATTTTGACAAGACTCGAGGAGCCTAAGAAAGCAGATCTTACCAAGCTTCAAAAGTTGAAGCTTTATAATGGTAAAACACTTCCAGGTTACAATGAGGATAATGTTAAGGAACTTAGAAAAGAGGCTAATAGAGAGGGTCTTGATGGAATCTCTCCAAGATACATTCAGGATAAAATCTCAAATGCTCTTGTAAAGAACGCTCACTCCGGATGTTTGAATCCCTTCATGATCTTCAATGAACTAGAGTCTGGATTAAAGCACCATACTCTTGTAAGTTCACCAGATCAGCTTGAACACTTTAGAGAGATGCTAGCAGTCGCGAGACAAGAGTACGAAGACATTGTTAAAAATGATGTTCAAAAAGCTATTAGTGTTGACGAGACAGCAATCCAAACACTTTGTGCAAATTACATTGATAACGTTAAAGCTTATACTCAAAAAGAAAAAATTCGAAACAAGTACTCCGGAAAAATGGAAGAAGCTGACGAGAGATTTTTGAGATCCATCGAGGAAAAAATCGATATTCCAGAGTCTCGCAAAGATGACTTTAGAAGAGAGATTATGAATTATATTGGAGCTTTGGCCATCGAAGGAAAACAGTTTGATTATAAGATGAATGAAAGACTTCATAGAGCGCTTGAACTAAAACTTTTTGAAGACCAAAAAGATAGTATCAAGTTAACTACAATAATCTCAAATGTTGTGGATAAAGCGACTCAAGAGAAAATCGACGTCATCAAAAGTCGTATGATGAAGAACTTTGGCTATTGTGACATTTGTGCAACAGACGCATTGAACTTTGTTGCAAGCATTTTCGCAAAAGGCGACTCGATTAAATCATAGGAATCGTAATTTAAGGAGATCAAGTGGATCATCCAATTAAGCGCGACCACGCTCGCTTTAGAAAAATTGTAAAGGGCAAGGTCCGAGAAAACCTTAGAAAGTACGTCTCCCAGGGGCAGCAAATTATCCCCAAGGGAGACGATAAATTCACTGTTCCAATGCCTAGTATTGATATCCCAAGATTTAAGTTTGGAGACAAGTCAGAAGGTGGAACAGGACAAGGCCAAGGCGAACAAGGGGAGCCGGTTGACGGTGAACCTGGTGAAGGACAACCTGGTGAGGGGGAAGCAGGCGAAGGCGAAGGGAACAAGGAACTTGAAGTTGAGATGGGAGTTGATGAACTTGCCAAGATATTGGGTGAAGAGCTTGAACTTCCAAACATTGAACCAAAAGGCAAACAGCAGATAGCCTCCACGGTTGATAAATACACCTCCATCGGAACTGTGGGGCCTGATTCTCTTAAACATCTTAAGAGAACATACAAGCAAGCTCTAAAGCGTCAAATGGCAACTGGAATTTATGATCCTAGCAACCCAAGAGTTGTTCCCATTCGAAGTGATTATCGCTACAGAAGCGCTGACACAAAAATTGAAATGGAAAACTCAGCAGTAGTCATCTATATGATGGATGTGTCCGGCTCAATGGGTGAAGAGCAGAAAGAGATTGTTCGAACTGAGTCTTTCTGGATTAATCTATGGCTTAAAAGTCAGTACAAAGATATTGATATCCGCTATATTATTCATGATGCCACTGCAAAAGAAGTTGAAGAAGAGACTTTTTTTCGCACAAGAGAATCCGGGGGTACTTTAATCTCCTCAGCTTTTAAACTGTGTAAACATATTATCGAAACAGACTATGATCCCAATGAGTGGAATATTTACCCATTCCATTTTTCGGATGGTGACAACTGGTCTGCAGACGATACGAAAATGTGTTTGAGCCTTTTGGATGATCATATTCTTCCTGCATCCAACATGTTTTGTTATGGACAGGTTGAGAGTCGCTATGGTTCAGGTCAATTCTACAAAGACTTGAATGCCAAGTACCACCAAGATCATGAGAAGGTAATTCTTTCAAAAATTAAGAACAAAGACGCCATTTTGGATTCGATTAAGGAATTCTTGGGCAAGGGGAAATAGTTATGTTGAGGGCCAAACCTATTAGCGGAGATCTACTTGAGCTTCAAAGAGAAATTCAAGGCTACGCCGATGAATTCGGCCTCGATTACTTTCCGCAAGTTTTTGAGATGTGCGATTATGACACAATTAATATACTTGCTGCCCAGGGTGGGTTTCCGATTAGATACCCTCACTGGAAGTTCGGTATGGATTATGACCAACTTTCAAAAGGCTATCGATTTGGGATTCAAAAAATCTATGAAATGGTTATCAATTCAGATCCTTGTTATGCATACCTTCTTGAAGTTAATAATTGGCTAGACCAAAAATTGGTTATGGCCCACGTGTATGGTCACAATGATTTCTTCAAGAACAACATGTGGTTTTCAAACACGAATAGAAAAATGATGGATGTGATGGCAAATCACGGCACCAAAATAAGAAGATACATGGAGAAGTACGGCCAGGAAAAGGTTGAATCTTTTATCGACAAGGCCCTCTCGATTGAAAACCTCTTGGATATTAATCACCTTTTTGAAACTAATGAAGTGTTGGAGAGTAGAAGAAGAAAAGAAGAGCTTGCAAAGCTTGAAGGCGAGAATGACGGCTATATGAATGATGATAGGTCCGCTGCATTAAAAAGCTTCATGCGCGGACAAGAAAAAATCAAAAATAGCGAGATCGGACCTGAAGAAGAGGTCGTGGCGGAAAAGAACGTCGGACGCGGTGAGCGCGACATTATGAGATTTTTAATTCAGAATGCTCCAATAGAAGAGTGGCAGGCCGATATACTAGGTTGTATTAGAGAGGAGGCATATTATTTCCTACCTCAAAGAATAACCAAGATTATGAATGAGGGGTGGGCAAGTTATTGGCACTCGACCATCATGACCACTAGAGCAATGAATCCAAACGAGTTCATCGACTTTGCCGACAAACATGCTGGTGTTATGGTCATGAGTAAGCAAAATATCAACCCTTATAAAATTGGAATTGAGCTTTTCAGAGACATAGAATTTAGGTGGAACACTGGGCGTTTTGGAAAAGATTATAACGAATGCGACTCCCTGGAAGAAAAAGAAAATTGGAATAAGGACCTAGGACTTGGAAGAGACAAAATTTTTGAAATTAGAAAGTCCCATAATGACATCTCTTTTATCGATGAATTCCTAACTCCTGAGTTTTGTAATCGCCAACAGCTATTTACTTACAAGTTCAACCCGAGAAGTTCTCGTATGGAAATAGATACAAGGGACTTCGCGGCAATAAAGCAAAAGCTTCTAACCCAATTAACAAATTTTGGACAACCTCTTATTCGAGTGGAAGATGCAAACTTTATGAACAGGAAAGAGCTACTTTTAAAGCACGTACATCAGGGTGTTGACTTGGATATGCAGTTTGCTTCACAAACTATGTCAAATATATTTGCTATTTGGAAAAGACCTGTAAATCTTTCGACGCAATATGAAGATAAAGAAGTCGTCTTTCATTTTGATGGGAAAGAAATGAAACAGCTAAACAAATAGCTTCTTTAGATTCTTTGGAAGAGAGAATACTCCGGCCAAAAGAATTCCTATTAGTAGGGAGGCCATAAAACCTCCCGGGAAGTTGCTGTCATCATCATTAGAAATGTCGTTAATTGTACCCATGGCACCTAGTATTGGAAGAAAGTCGCAGCCAAGAGCTGGCTCATCATATGGATAGAGGTAAGTGACTCCGTCTATATCATCTTGACCAAGCCAAGTTTGAGTTTTACCCGACACACTGTAGTACATTAAGTTATGGCTTAATTCTGTGTGGCCAAGACCTATTGCATGTCCAAGCTCGTGAGCTATTACTGCAATTTGTGTATTTCTATCTTGATCAGGCATGGCACTTTCAGAACCAGAGTTAATAATTAAAACAGCCTGGCAGTTATCGCCATTACACTTCATTACAGCTCCACCCAAAGTTGTTGAGCTGGCGAAGGTTTGGTTACACCCAGCAAGAATTGTATTGTTGGGCACAAGGCCTGAGTTTAAGATGTCATTGTGTGATTGACCTGCAATGTCAATATTTCCAATGCCTTTAACCTTGAGTTGTAAGTCAGCTGTGGCCACTGCGTTCCAGTAATCGTCTGCCGCGTCCTCGACGAGGTCTCTAAACGTCGCAGTTGAAAAACCTGCTCCTGTGCAATCTGTGGGAGAAATTAATACATTAATTTCATTCTTCGCAAACCCTCTACCCGTGTTTGGATTTAGTGTTGATGCAAAAAGTTGGCTGGCAAAAAATATTGTAAAAATTAAAGCTCTCATAAGTACCAATTGTAAGTAAGGATATAATTGAACGCTCTATTTTCCAAGTCTCTGGCATTCATCATGTTGAAATCAAGACGAACTGACCTAGTTGGGTTTATAAAGAACTCACCACCAAGGTCTAAGGTTGTATAGTAAGAATCTCTTGGAGAAGAAAGTGCTGTATAGTCTGTATAGCTATCTCCGTTTCTAAGATTTATTGAACCTCCGCCTCCGCTAATCGTTTGCCAGTATGTTGTCCAACCGTAGCGAATAATAAAAGAGGAGCTCCAAATATAACTAAAGTCATAATGAAAAAACAGAATGCGCTTTTTAGTCTTCTTTGCACTCTCATGATAGTAGGCAAGGCCTAGTTCAGGCATGAAGTAGTGTGGACCAAACATGTGAAATTGGAGTCCGTAAGAGACATAAGGAGTAAGCTCAAATTTAGTCGTAGCACCTGAGTCGCTAGATTGGGCCTTGCCCACATACGGGACAAAAGTTCCAGCACTTACCATTTGAGCGGCATTAGCAGTCCCTAGAAGGCTAGTAAGAATGAACGCCTGAATTAATATGTTTCTCAATAAGCTCAATGTAACACTTCCTCAACGCCTCGGTGACCGGTCTTTGCGCACTGGTTTCAGCGTATATTTTGGCGTTGAGTTTGTAAACTGGCATAATTCCCTTAGTTGCAGAAGTAATAAAAATTTCATCTGCATCTATTAACTCTTGCGTACTGATTGCTCTTTCTTCAAAATTGAAATTGTTGGCAATGCACAAATCCATGACTTTTGCCCTGGTAATACCCTTTAGAAGTCCAGATGTTGGGTGAGGGGTCATAACTTTACAATCTTTTACAATCCAAACATTGAAAGTTGTGCCCTCAGTCACTTCTCCTGCTTGGTTGGCCATTATGGCATCGTCTGCACCGGATTGCTTGGCCTCTTGGAGTGCAAGGATGTTATTTAGGTAGTTTCCACTCTTTGCATTGGGGTCTAGACTGCGTTTGTCGTTTCTAAACCTTGAAACCAGGCTAAGGTGTAGTCCTCTTTCGTAAAGTTCTGGTGCGTATTGGATATTGGGCTTAATAAAAATTACAACGTTTTGCCTGAAATCAGCAGTACCTATATTTAAGTCACTCTCACCTCTGGTGACGATAATTCTGGCATAGGCCTCATCTAAGTTAGCGGCTTTTGCCGTCTCCATAAGTCGAGTGATTATTTCTTCTCTGCTCACCTGCATGTCCATTCCAATAAGTTTTGCAGAGTTCCATAGTCTATCTAGGTGTTCATCTAGAAATACAAAGCTTCTTGAATTTGAGTAGGTGACATCGTATATGGAATCTCCAAATAAGAAACCGCGATCAAAGACGCTTATTTTCGCTTCGTCTTCTCCGACGATCTTTCCATTAATATTTATGAATTTTTCCATTGTACCGCTCATATTTTTTTTCGAGATATTAATGGAATAGGGCTGAGAGTGCAAGGTATTTTGATTCTAATTAGATCCCTGGAATTAGTTCTATTTGGGCGTCTTCAAGCTCTTCAATGTTCTTCTGATTTATGAAGACAGTTTCTTTTATCGGATTTACGGTAAAGCCCTCCGTGTACTCTTCAAGAAGATCTTCCGATTTTTCAAAGATCGGATCATCTCTATCTGCAAGTAGAGTTAAATCTTCCCATACCAGCATGTGTGCTCTAATCCAGCAGGCGTGCCCGTCTTTTTGAGCACATGCTCTGTTTGAATTCATAAAGAGAGAGTTCGGATCTTTAGTAACGAAAGCGTTGAATGCAAGGAGTTGGTTTACTTCCAGGGGCGTTTGACCTTGCTTGCTTTTAACTATTGTTTTTAGCGCTGTCCTGGCCTCGTCATGCATTTGTGCTTTTGTTAGAAATGCGGCCTGAAGGGCAAGTCGTTCATTTTCATTTAAAGAGTTGGTATCCAACATCTTTGAGAACCGAGCACCATCTTCCCACTGATTCAAACGCCATGCAGTTGGGAGGATTCTTTCAAGTGAGTTTTGAGAATTACTTTTTCTTTTGAGTGCTAGTTTAAATTGGGCGTATGCCAATTCAAACTTTGACTGTGCCAAGTATAAGTTTCCTTTTATATTCTCCGAGTTTGGCGTAGATAGATCCTCTATCAACTCGTAGGCCTTCACTATTTCACCTTGTCTGTAATAAAGAAGACCTAAAAGCTCGCGTGTGCGGGGATTCGAAAAAACTTCTCCGGACAGGTAGGGTATTCTTGCCAAAATTGTGTCGGGCTCATTTAGGTAAAGGGCCAACTTTAAGTAAAGTCTTAGGAGGTCACCTCTTTCATTTTCAATGTTTAGACCATCCAGTGTTCTTGCCGCCACTTTGGTTTGTTGTTCGAATTTTAAATCAACCAAGGCATCCATCCATATGTGGTTGGAGTTGTCTTTTCCAGCTAAATACCTTTTGCAGTTTTGCCAATTCTCACTCGCCTCAGAGGCCTTGTCGACAATTATTAAATTTAAGGTCTCCATCAAGCAGGTTTTATCTTTATACTTTATCCTGGAGAGTTCCTTTTGTTGCAAGGCCTCCAAACTTTTAGAATAATTTCCTTGAATAAACTCAAGAATGGCAAGGTATCTAGATTGGATGGGAAGGGAAAAGTTTTTATCGTATTTGGCCTTTAGAAGTAGAATTCGGGCGATTTCATAGTCTCCGTTAATTATAGCGAGCTTAATTCTTGCTAGATTAAATGTAATTGAATCGAGCTCTCCGAGTTTTTTCTCCAAAGCAAGCTCAACATCATGAGTCCTTGAAGAGGGGAACTTAAGCTCACTTCTGTACTCTCTAATGTAGGTTGGAATCAAGTCCATTGACTTTGAGGGGTCAAGAGCTTGACCAAAAACCATCGCTTGAGCAGAAATGACCGCTATAGTTAAAAACATTTTCATCTATTAACCTATCGTATTTTTGTGTCGATAAATTAAACAATGAAAGTAAGTTTATTGTTATTTACCTGGCTGTTTTACTCGGTTGCCTTCGCACTTGTTCCAATTAAGGGAATAGTGAAAGGAGAAGTTGAAGATGTAGTTCAATACGATCCTCTTACTTCCATTTTTTCTGAGCAGTTTAATAGCTCTGACGCTGGACTCAAGGAGAAACAAAAGTTTAAAGTCTTTGAAGGGATGTTTAATCAGGCCTTGAACCTTATGGACACCTGTCAGGTTGAAAGATTTTATAGTTATCCAGCAAAGTGGAAAGAAGATAGTGCCAAAAGAAGCGTTGTTGGGACTTTGCAATATATTGGTTTGGATCACAGCCTAAAGGCCATAGCGAAGTATTCAAAAGCCTTAAACCTAGATGAGCAGGCATATGATAACCTTGTAAACAATTTGGTCGTTAATAGCTGTTCAGAAAACATAACCGTTTATAGTAAAAAATTACTTAAAAACAACCTGCTCAAGTTCTACGAAAATGGTGTTGATTTTGAAGTTCCAAGTTTGGCCGGATCTCCATATTTTAGTCCTGAAATAATCTCACAAAGTGAAGGTGTAGAGGCCAAGAAAAGAGAACTAAATTATGCTATAAAAACATTCAGAGCTCTCTGCTCATGGGATGGAGACACAGACAACTATGCTCTTCTTCCACCTTTTCTTCAAAATCCAATTGTGATGGCCCAAGTTATAAATCATATGACCGGAAAGGCATTGTTTTATCAGGAGGAGATTGATGAAACAGTGTTAATGAATAGTTCTGACACGGCAAAAGTCGCTTGCGAAAATCTAATATGTAGAAAAAGAAGCGACTCCGCCTTTAAAAGAATGTTTCCTCGAATGATTGGGTCCACTGATCTAAAAGATGACTTGGAAGTTCTCTACTGCAACCACTTTAGAGAAACTAGTATTAAATCACTGGGAGCAAATGAAAGCTTGAAGAAGTGGATACAAGCACAAACATTAGAGGAATCTAGAATTCAGGCAATGTATCTAGTTTCACTTATTTCCGGCTACTCAGATCCCATTTATTCTGCGAACACATACACCGATTTAAAAAGTTTATATTCCAAGACCCTTGAGAATAGGTGGGATGAATGGAGTAGAGAAAAAACAGAGCAGCTTGTATTGGATCTTTTATACGAAGAGTCTTTGTATGTGGACCTTGCTCCCGAGGATGAAGTTAGAAGTGCTAAAGGAGACTTTGGAATGGTGTTTGATTTTACTCTGGGAGAGATTGATAGGGAAATAAAAGTTGTTGATAAGATAACAGCAAGCTTTGAAATGGAGTTTCCAAAGAGCTATTTTAGATGGATAAGACAAGCTTATATTGAGGCCAATAACAAAAGCCTCTATGCAAAGCAGAAAGAGTTGGAAAAGCGCTTCGCCCAGTATATTGATTTACAACTTCATAGCAAACGGAAGTATTTTAAAGCGAAACTTTGGAATGAGTCCTTTTCCCAGATCATAGCAAATGAACTTCTAAAAAGGTTAAGTTCCTATAATGGAAAGAAGTTTAAGGATTTAAGTCATGAAAAAATCGTGGTGCCTGTGAAGTTTCGATTTGGACTTTTTGCCCTTAAGTATCTAAAGGACAAATATAAATTAAAATAATGTCTATAGGTTGACTTTTCTGAGTTTAAACCCAACTTTTGAACTGTATTTAATAACAGAAGGAAACCATTGAGCGAAAACAATAAAAAAGAGACAAAAAGCCTTGAAGGTGAGGTTCTTGGTCCTGAAGAGCAAAATGAAGTCTTTGAAGAGTTGGACGAAGAATTCGCAGGATTGACCTCCGAATCAGAGCATTCAGAACAAGAACAAATTGAGGTTCTTGAGAACCTTTTGCCAGCAATTGGCACCAGTAAAGAGCTTGTTGGCACCCAAAAGGTAAAACCACACGACCCTTTGTATCAATATATTAAAGAGATTAGCCAATATAAGCTCCTTGAAAGAGACGAGGAAGAAAGACTCATTAAACAGCTCACCGAAACTGGTGATATCGACGCAGCCAAAAAGCTTGTCGTGGCAAACCTTCGGCTAGTTGTTAAAATTGCGATGGAATACCGCAATGCCTATAAAAATATTATGGATCTTATCCAGGAAGGAAACATTGGGTTAATGAAGGCAGTTTCAAAGTATAATCCTGAGAAAGGTGCAAAGCTTTCTTACTACGCCAGCTGGTGGATTAAATCGTATATTTTAAAGTTCATTTTAGATAACTTTCGGCTTATTAAGATCGGGACCACGGCAGAGCAGAAAAAGCTATTTTATAATCTAATGAGAGAGAAAGAGCGCTTGATGAATCAAGGCATAGAGCCTGAGCATAAGCTCTTAAGTGAGAACCTTGGGGTGTCAGAAAAGGCCGTAAAGGAGATGGATCTAAGACTAAGCTCCAGCGGGGCAGAAATGAGCCTTGATCAGAAACTTAGTGACGACAGTGGTTCGGCCAGTTTTTTGGATACATTGTCTAGTTCGGATATTCCTATTGATGATAACCTTGGACATCTTGAGTCACTAGAAATACTTGAAGACCAGCTGAAAAACTTTATTGAAGAGTTAAAACCTAGAGACAAAGAAATATTCAAAAAACGGCTACTTAGCGAAGTGCCTCCTTCGTTGCAAAGTATTGCTGACGATTATGGTGTTTCACGCGAAAGGATACGCCAAATAGAGGCAAGACTCATCGAAAAATTAAAGGTTTACATGTCCGATTATTTGGGGTAAAAGTAGCCCTTAAATTTTAATCTAGAAAGATTGATTCGTATTAGATCAACCTTCTCTCGGTTACAAAGGTATTTTTGTTACTTGGAAAGGAGAAAAGCATGCTAACAAAAGAAAGAAGAGCAGAACTTGTTCAAAAGTTTGGTGGAAGCGAGAAAAACTCTGGTAAAGCAGAAGTTCAAATCGCGATCATGACAGAGAGAATTAGCTATTTGACTACTCACTTTGGTTCTCACAAGTTGGACCATCACTCTAAGAGAGGTCTAATGAAGCTAATTGGTAGAAGAAGAAGAATGCTTCGCTACCTAAACAACAAATCCGCTGAAAGATACCAAGCGGTAATCAAAGAACTAGGTCTTAGAAAGTAATTATAAGGGAGTCGAAAGACTCCCTTTTTTCTTTTAAAAGCGACTAAGATTTATTAAAATTTCTATGACAAAGTTGATGGATTTTCAGGGCAGTTTTAAAGGATATATGGCCTAAGAACAGTGTTTTTAAGCTTTATATCTTTTAAACCTGCAATTATCTATCTCCCTTTGTCACCAAACATTTAATCGCTCAAGCAGGGCCTGCTTTGCTTGTGCTCGACAAAGTTCAAGGAGAAAACATGTTGAACAACAAAAAAGAATTTACCATTAATTACGGTGGTAAAGAAGTAACGCTTGAGACTGGCAGATTTGCCAAGCAAGCAGATGGATCTGTATTTGTAACTTGTGGTGGAACCCAAGTTCTTGTTACTGTAGTTAGTGCTCATGAAGTAAAAGAAGGGCAAGACTTTTTCCCATTAATGGTTGATTACAAAGAGAAATTTCCTGCTGTAGGTAAATTTCTTGGTGGATTTATGAAGAGAGAAGGACGTCCTTCAAATGAAGAAATTCTTCTTATGAGAATGATTGACCGTCCACTCAGACCATTGTTCCCTGAAGGTTACCTTGCTGAGACAATCGTTATGGCACAGGTTCTTTCATACGATGGCGAAAATGATCCAGAAGTTCTTGCTGGTCTTGGAACAACTGCGGCACTTGCTGTTTCTGACATCCCTTTCAATGGACCTGTAGGGTTCTGTAAAGTTGGAAAAATTGATGGAAAGCTTGTTCTTAACCCAACTCGCGAACAAATGGAAAACACAGATATTGAGCTTGTCCTTGCAGCTTCAAAGAATGCCATCTTGATGGTTGAAGGTGAGGCTAATGAAGTTTCTGAAGAAGAGATGATGGAAGCTCTTAAATTTGGTCACGAATCAATTAAAGAATTCTGTGACCTACTTGATACTATGGCGAAAGAAGCTGGTAAACCAAAAAGAGATTGGGATCAGCCTGTTGCAAATGAAAAGCTTAACGAAAAAATGAACGACTACAAGCAAGACGTTCTTGAAGCGCTTAAGATTAACGAAAAACTTCAAAGATCAGCTGCAATTAAGAAACTTACTAAGAAGGTAGCTGGTGATATCGAAGCAAACAGAGAAGCTTTTGGGGTCTCTGAAAGTGATAGTGCTGGCGCTACTGCTTACCAAGGTGTTGACGCTCTTGTTTATAGCATTATGAGAAATGACATTCTAGACAACGGTAATCGTATCGCTGGTAGAGCTCTTACTGAAGTTCGTGAAATCGAAACTGAAGTAAGTGTGCTATCTAAGCCACACGGTTCATCTTTGTTCACTAGAGGTGAGACTCAAGTTCTTGCTACTGCTACTGTTGGTGGTAAAGAAGGTGAGCAAATGAAAGATAGCATCTATGGTGTTTCTTATGACAACTTTTACCTTCACTACACATTTGCTCCATATTCTGTTGGTGAGGCCAGAGGCTATAGAGGTGTAGGCCGTAGAGAAGTTGGTCACGGGAATTTGGCTGAAAGAGCAATTAAGAAAATGATGCCGGACGCTTCAGAATTTCCATACACTGTAAGAGTTAACTGTGAAGTTACTGAGTCTAATGGTTCAAGTTCCATGGGTTCAGTTTGTTCTGGATCTATGGCGCTAATGGATGCTGGTGTACCTCTTAAGAAGCCGGTTGCAGGTGTTGCAATGGGTCTTATTAAGGAAGGGGACAAGTTTCAAGTTCTTACAGATATCCTAGGTGATGAAGATCACTTGGGTGATATGGACTTTAAAGTAGCTGGTACAACCGATGGTATCACTGCAATTCAAATGGATATCAAGATTGAAGGAATTACCAACGAAATCTTCTCTAAAGCTATGGCACAGGCCAAAGAGGGAAGACTTCATATTTTAGGTGAGATGGCCAAGACCATTTCTGCTGCAAGACCTGAGTTTAAAGAAGGTGTTCCTCAGATTAAAAGTACCAATATTCCTAAAGACAAAATTGGAGCTCTTATTGGGCCAGGTGGTAAAAACATTAAGGCCATTCAAGAAGAGTACAATGTTTCAATTGAGATCACTGAGGAAGGTATGGTTAAGACACTGGGAACTGACCCTTTAGTTCTTGATGAAGTTAACAACCTTATTGATATGCAAATTAACGGTCCTAAGATTGATGCTGTATACAACGCAAAAGTTGTTACAATCAAAGAATACGGAGCGTTCGTTGACATTGCCACTGGCATCTCTGGCCTTGTTCACGTAAGTGAATTTGCTGATGAGAGAGTTCAAGACGTTAATGAGTATGTAAGCGAAGGCGACATGATTGACGTTAAAGTTCTTGAAATTGACAGATTTGGCAAGATCAAGTTGTCTGCAAAGGCAGTTAAGCCACTGACTAAGAAATAATTTTTCGTCAATGACTAAAATTAAGTCTACTGAAATTAACAAAACTTTTGAGAAGGGACCTGTTCGCAGGTCTCTTTTTAGTAATGGTGCTGTGAGCTTGTTCCACCAGTTTAAGGGGATGGAGTCCGCATGTGCCAATTTGTATATTCTTGCCGGGTCTATTTTTGAGTCTCCTGAAGAACACGGAATCGCACACGTTATAGAACATATGCTCTTTAAAGAGGAAAAGACGAACTCTGTAGTAAGAGAAATGGAAAAAGAAGGCGCACAAATAAACGCCTACACTTATAAAGAGTATGTCTGCTTTGAACTTGAGTGTGCTTCGACTAAATTGGAGTCTTTTCTTCCAAAATTTTTATCTCTATTTCTAAATCCCGTTTTCAATAAAAAAGATCTCGCCTTGGAGAAAAAAGTTATTCTACAAGAGCTTAGAGAGGATAAGGATGATCATGAAACGGAAGGCCTGGAATATATTTATAAAAAGAATTTTAATGCGGCACTAGGCCATTCAATAGGTGGAAGCATAAAAAATGTTAATTCATTTACACCTAAAGATTTAGAGCAGTTTTATAAAAAGTACTACACCCCAAATAGAATGGTTTTGAGTGTTGTGAGTGGGAAAAAGTTTGTGCGTCTAGAAGAGATTTTTTGCTCTCAGTTTAGCTCAACAAAAAACTCTCGCCCTTTCAGGATTAAAAACAAGCTTCGATTTTCTAAGCTTGAGCATGTAAAAACACGGCTTAAAAGGACAATGGAGAGCTCTATTGTTTATTACTCATTTGACGGTGCAAGTATCTTTCATAAAGACTATTACAACTTTATGGTTTTAGATGAATATCTATTTGGTGGAATGTCTTCCAAGTTTTTTGTGGAGCTTCGAGAGAAGCACGGCCTGGTTTACGGGCTTGGCTCGGCTTTAAACAGTTATTATAATCAGGGCAATTACATCATGATATTCAACACCCATAAGACCAATGTAAAAAAGCTTCAGGGCAAGGTTGAAGAAGTTTTTTCTCAATTTATTGAGGACGGAATTGGAGAAAAAGAAGTTGAGTCTATCAAGGAAAGAGTTGCTTTAGGCTGGAGACTTGGTTTTGATGATATGTTGGAGAGAAATGAGTATTTAGCAGAATTGGAGTTGTTAAATATGAAAGATTACAGCCTTTCAGCTCAGGTCAAAAGGCTTGATGAAGTTAGTTCAAAAAACATGCAGTCCTTGGTAAAAAAGATATTTAAGAGCAAATATACTAAATTAGTGATGTCTTCATAGGAGTATTCTGTGCCATCTATAAAAATTAAAAAACTAGATACTTACGATAATGAACTGCCCCTTCCTCAATATGAAACAGCTCAGGCCGCTGGAGCCGATGTGAGAGCGTGCCTTGGAAAAGGCGAGAGTATGGTTATCGCTCCTGGACAAAGAGTGCTTGTTCCAACGGGGATGGCATTTGAAATTGAGCCAGGATTTGAAGTGCAGGTTAGACCTAGGAGCGGGCTTAGCCTAAAAACTTCACTTATGGTAGTGAACTCGCCGGGTACAATTGACGCAGACTACAGGGGTGAAGTTAAGGTCATTATGGGAAACATGGGTGAAAAGGATGAGATCATAAACCATGGGGACAGGGTGGCACAACTTGTCATTGCACCAGTTTACCAAGCAAAGTTCGAGACAGTCGAGACCTTGAATGAGACGGCCAGAGGAGCTGGTGGTTTTGGTTCAACGGGTAAAAATTAATAATTCTAAGGAGATATCATGGACAAGACTATTCAGTATGACAAAACAGCAAACAAGGATGAGGCATACGAGGCCGTAAAAAAGGCCATCACTCCTGAGACTATAGCAAAATTTAAGGTCTCTGCAGACCTAGACTACAGGGACGGAGATAAGAAAATCTTGGCCAAAGGCAAGGGTTTTGAGTTAAAAATTGATTTTATGGAAGATCAGTTAGGAATAGACCTATCTCTTTCCTTTATGCTTAAGCCATTTAAGCCAAAAATTATCGAGGGGCTTGAGAAACAGTTAGTGAGAATCGTGTAAATGCCTAAGATTAAGTTACTGCCAAGCAATTCTTTAGTGGATGTTGAAGCTGGAAAGGATTTATATTCCGAATTGAAGGAAAAAGGAATCCATATAAATTCGACATGCGGTGGTTGTGCAAGCTGTGCAAAATGCATTATTACAATTGTTGAAGGTGAAGAAAATTTGAATGAGATCCCATTCGAGGAAAAACAACTTCTAGGCAATGTATTTCATATAACCAAGGAGCGCTTGGCCTGCCAGGTAATAGCAAGCGGTCCTGCAACCATAGACATTAGTATGCACGAACAAAACAAGACAAAGCCAGTAATTAAGAGACGTAAAAAAGAAGACGTCTCAAAAATGATCGAAGAGAGAAAAGAGAAAAGAAAAGAACGGCCAAAGAAATTAGGTGGGGGGAGAAAGCCTAAGGCCTTTGATTTTAAAGAAGATAAGGAGAGTTAAGATGACTAACACCACAACCACGACGGCGGATGCAAAAGCATCATCCAAATTTCCCTCACAGATTAAGTACATCGTTTGGAACGAGGCATGTGAAAGGTACAGCTACTATGGAATGAGATCGATTCTTGTAATCTTCCTGGTTCAGTACTTAATGATGTCAAAGGCCGATGCGACTGCTGATTACCATATTTTTGCAGGTGCATGTTATTTGTTTCCAGTTTTGGGAGCGTATATTTCTGACCGCTTCTGGGGTAAATACAAGACAATTCTTTGGTTATCTCTAGTTTACTGTCTTGGACATTTATTCCTAGCTCTTTTTGAGCACGATAAAACAGGGTTTTACTGGGGACTAGGACTCATTGCTCTTGGCTCTGGTGGTATTAAGCCATGTGTTTCAGCACACGTTGGAGACCAGTTCAAGCCAAGTCAAAAAGATGCTCTTAAGAAAGTATTCGATTTATTCTACTGGATGATTAACTTCGGCTCTTTCTTCTCTACAATGATTACTCCTTGGACTCTACAGCATTACGGTCCGGGTATCGCTTTTGGTATCCCTGGTATCTTGATGGCAATAGCTACATTTATTTTCTGGCTTGGTAGAAATGAATTTGTTCATATTCCGCCAACGGGCAAGCAGGAGCATGGAACGGGAAGAGTTCTACTTTCTGCGATCAAGAACTTTGGTCAAAGAGGAAACGAAGGTGTACTGGGCGGAGCCTTGAAGGATCACCCTAAGAAGGATGTCGAAGCAGTTAAGGCTGCTCTTGATGTTGGTAAGATCTTCATCGCAGTTACTATTTTTTGGGCCCTATTTGATCAGCACGGTTCCTCTTGGGTTCTTCAAGCAAAAGAAATGGTTCTTGATGTAAATATTCTTGGATGGAAAACTACACTTCTTCCGTCTCAAATTCCTGCACTTAACCCAATTATGGTTATGGCATTGATTCCAATTTTTACCTTTGGAGTTTACCCATTTATCGAAAAGAAAATTGGTATTGCAATGACTCCTTTGAGAAGAATGGGAGCAGGGATGTTTGTTACCGCATTAAGCTTTGTGTTTGTAGCTATTTTTCAATACCTTTTAGATGGTGGCACTCAAGTAAGTGTTCTTTGGCAAGTAATTCCTTATTTGGTAATCACTATGGCCGAGGTTATGGTATCTATTACTGGTCTTGAGTTTGCCTACACTCAAGCTCCAAGAAGTATGAAGTCTACAATCATGAGTATGTGGCTTCTGACTGTATTCTTTGGAAACATGATTACTGCATACATTGCAAAAATTAATGTGTTTGAAGGTGGAAACTTCTTTATGTTCTTCGCTATTTTGATGGCCGCTTTCGGTGTTGTATTTGCTCTGATCGCGAAAAACTATCAAGTCAAAGACTTCATGGAAGATGGCGATGTGGCCGTAAATCCTGAAAACGAATTAAACTAAAAAAATAAGGCCCTCAATTGATCTGTACCCCATTAGTGGGACCTAAAATAAAAAAGCCTCATCTGTGATAAGATGAGGCTTCAATTTTTAGGAGTACA